>NZ_DAITON010000038.1:0-17128 GCF_036834105.1 Anoxybacillus sp.
TAAAAGAGTTAAAAGATGAAACGTTGCCGAATGTACTATATTCTGGAGCGACTGTTCAAGAGGAAGTAGGTCTCCGTGGGGCGCAAACGGCAGCAACAATGATCCAACCGGATATTTTCTTCGCATTAGATGCAAGCCCAGCAAACGATATGACAGGGGACGAAAAAGAGTTTGGGCATCTTGGCAAAGGCGCGCTTGTCCGCATTTATGATCGCACGATGATTACACATCGCGGCATGCGAGAGTTTATTTTAGATACAGCGGAAACGCATCGTATCCCTTATCAATATTTCGTTTCACCAGGCGGTGGGACGGATGCAGGAAGAGTGCATATGGCTAATAGCGGCGTCCCTTCAGCTGTCATTGGCGTTTGTGCCCGTTATATTCATACGCATGCTTCCATCGTTCACATAGATGATTATGCTGCGGCAAAGCAGTTACTTATCGAATTGGTGAAGCAATGTGATCGTTCTACAGTCGAAACAATTCGAAACAACGGCTAAGGGGAATGGGCGTGAAAGTTGCAGTCGGGACGAAAAATAAAACGAAAATAGAAGCAGTACGTGCTGTTTTTCCTATGAATGACATAGTTTGTTGTCAAGTACAGCTGAGCGTATCAAAGCAACCTTTCTCCGATGAAGAAACGTTGCAAGGGGCAATCGAGCGTGCGACATTAGCTGTTCTTCGTGAACAACAAGCGCATATCGGGATTGGTTTAGAAGGTGGCGTATTTGTTGCACAAGATGAGACGATTTGGTTATGCAATTGGGGGGCGCTCGTTGACCGAGATGGAGTCGTCGTTGTCGCAGGAGGGGCGCGCATTCCGTTGCCTGATGAAATCGGGATTCAATTGAAGCATGGAAAAGAATTGGCTGAAGTTATAGATGAATATGCAAATCGTCGCGATGTCCGTTCTAATGAAGGGGCGATTGGCATTTTGACAAACGGAACGCTCGATCGAACAAATATGTATACACATATTGTTCAAATGTTAAAAGGGCAATATGAGCATAAGAAAGGGTGGATAAATAGATGAAAATGATTGAAAGCATTGAGCAATACAATGAAGTCATTCAGCGTGGAAAAGTGATTATGATGTTTACGGCTGATTGGTGCCCAGATTGTCAAGTAATAAAACCAATTTTACCAGAAATTGAAGCGCAGTTTTCAGACTATACGTTTTATGCTGTTGATCGCGATCAGTTGCTCGATTTGTTTACGGAGCATAACGTATTTGGCATCCCGAGTTTTATTGCATATGAAAATGGACGAGAACGTGGACGGTTTGTGAGCAAAGATCGGAAAACAAAAGAAGAAATTGTAGCGTTTATTCAACAAAGTTTAGGTGGGCGCAATGAATAGTCGGCAAATAAGCGATCATATTCAACAGCGGCTATCTCATTATCCATGGGATTTTCGATGGGATCGGAAAAAAGATACGCTCCGAATTGAACATCGGGAAACGAAAAAAGGAGTGACGATCTCCTTGCCACCAATTATCGCAAAATGGGAAATTGAGAAAGAGCGTGCCATTGACGAAATCGTTTATTACGTCGAACAAACATTAACTGCATTACATGATCATTCGTCGTTACATGGAAAAGAAAAGCATATATATCCAGTCATTCGTTCTACCTCATTCCCGACAAAGACGAACGAAGGAACGATGTTTATTTATGACGAACATACGGCAGAAACGCGCATTTATTACGCTCTCGATTTAGGGACGACGTATCGGCTAATTGATGAACGTTTAGTCGAATCGGAACGATGGGATGTGCAACAATTAAAAGAAGTCGCGCGCTTTAACGTTCGCTCATTGCCGACGACGGTGAAAGAAGATCGTGTCGCCGGCAATACGTTTTACTTTTTGAACACAAACGATGGATATGATGCAAGTCGTATATTAAACGATGCTTTTTTGAAAAAGTTTGCTGAAAAAATAAAAGGAACGATGTTACTCGCTGTTCCTCATCAAGATGTACTCATTATTGCTGACATTGAAAATGAAATCGGCTATGATGTACTTGCGCAGTTGACAATGAGTTTTTTCGCGAGCGGCAGAGTGCCGATCACTGCGCTTTCGTTTTTATACGAAGAAGGACAACTTCAACCCATTTTTATTCTTGGAAAAAATCGTCGAAAGGATGAGAAACAATGAATGTATTTTACAATCGTGAAGGGATTGGCGATACGTTGCTTATTACGTTGAAAGCTGTTGATCCACAAGCACGTGCTTTTGAGAAAAAGGGAGATGTTGTGCGCATTTTTAATGAGCAGACAGGGGAAACGGTCGGCTACAATATTTTTCAAGCATCTACATACGGTGCATTTGAAGGAAATGGCGTCGTTGAATTAACAGAACAAGTGATTGTAACAATTAACGATATATTGAGAAAAAATGGCGTAAATGAACAAGTAACAGCTGATTTATCGCCAAAATTTGTCGTCGGTTATGTAAAAGAAAAAGAGAAACATCCGAATGCTGATAAACTAAGCGTTTGTCAAGTAGATGTTGGAAACGAAACGTTACAAATTGTATGTGGGGCTCCGAACGTAGCCGCAGGACAAAAAGTGGTTGTAGCAAAAGTCGGAGCGGTTATGCCAAGCGGTCTCGTCATTCAAGAAGCGGAATTGCGAGGAGTGAAGTCGTACGGAATGATTTGTTCTGCGCGCGAACTAGATTTACCGAACGCTCCTCAAGAGAAAGGCATTCTCGTTTTAAATGATGAATACGAAGTAGGGCAACCATTTTTCAGCTGACTTCCGTTGCGGCAGTCAGCTTTTTTTGTGGTAAAATAAAACCGAATGCACAAAGAAAGAAAGAGTGAGAATAAAATGGGCTTGTTAAAGGCATTACTTCGCTATTTATTCGGGGGGGATGATGGGACGAAAGAAAACCGTAAACATCCTCCGTCTATGCCGATGAACGAACATAAAGAAATTGAAGCAAAGGTCGTTTACGAATATCCGAAAGGAAAGTTTCGTTTTCCATTAATTCCAGATGAACCAAAGGAAAGCACATATGAACAAAAACAACCATCGCCACAAATCGTTTCGTTTGAACAAAAAACGTACCGCATAGAACGTATGCGCAACGAATCGCATGCATTTCGCCCAACCGATGTTCCGTCTCCTGTATTTGGTTATAGACGAATAGAACGTGTCGAACGAAAAAACGAAAATGAGGGAGTAGTCGAATTTGAACTCCCAGCTGTTGACGAAGTCGAAAAAGGGGAACGAGTGCATCTACAAGTAAGCGAATGTCCGAAGGAAGAGACGAACGATATGATACGACTAGAAAAACATGTACAGCAAGAGCAAAAACCGGACATACAAGAAGAAATCGAGCATGTTAATGAAAAAGATGAAGAAATGCCAGGGCAACAGCACAAAGAAGAACGGGTACGTCAGCGAAGCGGTGTACCGTATAACGTGATGATGTTGAAACAAGATCGAGAAAAGTGGAAGGAGCGGAAAGAAAAGCAAGCGTACGTATTTCCGTCGCTGTCGTTGTTACAACTTCCACTCATTCGCCACGAAGACGATGAGACATGGCTAAAAGAACAAGCTGAGCGTCTCAACGAAACGTTTAAAAATTTTAACGTTGGAGCAACAGTTGTTCACGTGACGCAAGGTCCGACGGTTACCCGTTTTGAAGTACAGCCAGAACTTGGTGTAAAAGTGAATAAAATTACGAATTTAGCGGACGATATTAAATTAAATTTAGCAGCTGTTGACATTCGTATGGAAGCACCTATTCCGGGGAAAAACACGATTGGGATCGAAGTGCCTAATCGCTCTAGCCGTCCGGTTTTCATTCGTGAAGTGTTACAAAGCGAAGCGTTTCAACAGTCAACCTCTCCATTGACGGTTGCGTTAGGATTAGATATTTCAGGTAAACCGATCGTAACCGATTTAAAAAAGATGCCACACGGATTGATTGCCGGTGCAACTGGATCGGGAAAAAGCGTATGTATGAATGCGGTGTTAGTCAGCTTGTTGTATAAAGCGACGCCACGTGATGTCAAGCTGCTCCTTATTGACCCGAAAATGGTCGAGCTTGCGCCATACAATCATATTCCACACTTAGTCAGCCCCGTTATCACAGATGCAAAGGCAGCAACAGCAGCGTTAAAATGGGCTGTATGTGAAATGGAGAGGAGATATGAGTTGTTTGCGCATACGGGTGTGCGTGACATCGTTCGTTATAATGAGTTAGTGCGAAAAGCACAAAAGCTAGAACAACATTTACCTTATATCGTTATTGTCATTGATGAATTAGCAGATTTAATGATGGTTGCGCCAGCTGATGTCGAGGAGGCAATTTGTCGCATCGCACAAAAAGCGCGAGCGTGTGGTATCCATTTGCTTGTTGCTACACAAAGACCATCTGTTGATGTCATTACCGGACTAATTAAGGCGAATATTCCAACGCGCATCGCCTTTTCCGTATCGTCACAAATTGATTCGCGCACGATCATCGATATGAATGGAGCAGAGAAATTACTCGGTCGCGGCGATATGTTATTTTTAGAAAATGGAACAGCGAAACCGATTCGTTTACAAGGCAATTTTGTGTCTGATGAGGAAATCGAGCGCGTCGTGTCCCATGTGCGTCAGCAAATGGAGCCGTCGTATTTATTTCAACATGATGAGCTGTTGCAACAACATACACAAGCTGATGAAGATGATGAACTGTTTTATGAAGCGTGTGAGTTTGTCGTTCAACAAGGTGGTGCCTCCACATCGAGCTTACAACGTCGTTTTCGTATCGGGTACAACCGAGCGGCTCGTTTAATTGAAATGATGGAGCAGCGTGGAATTGTATCGGCACCAAAAGGAAGCAAGCCGCGCGATGTGTTAATTAATGAACAAGATCTTGAACAACTACAAGACACGATTTAGATAGAGTAGTCGTGAAATAGAAAACATGCTATGCTAAATACGTGAAAACGATGGCTGAAGGGGAAAGCAAAATGAAAGAAATTGAATTGAAATTACAAGGGAAAATTAAACGGCTAACAAATAAAACGTTTAAATTTGATGAGCGTGTGCGAGATGGCTGGTTTTCAGCCGTATATTTTTTGAAGACGCGTGAAATCGTGAAAGAGTTTCGTCCGAATAACATTGTTACGATGCAATTTTTTCAAAAGGAACATGCTGTGTTATGCGGGACAGATGAAGTTATTGCATTGTTGCATACGTTTGCGGATGAGCCAGAAAAATTAGAAATTTATTCATTAAAAGACGGTGATAAAATTAGCCCATTTGAAACGGTGTTGACGATTACAGGTCCATATCAAAACTTCGGATATTTAGAAGGAATCATTGACGGTATTTTAGCACGCCGTACATCTGTCGCAACGAACGTATATAACGTTGTCAAAGCGGCAGCATTATCCGGCGTGCAAAAACCGATCATTTTTATGGGAGATCGTGATGATCATTTTATGATGCAAGCAGGTGATGGATACGCCGCTTTTATTGGCGGCTCAACTGCCCAAGCGACGCATGCGATGAACGAATGGTGGGGAAAACAAGGAATGGGAACGATGCCGCATGCGCTCATTCAATTGTTTGATGGCGATGTCGTTGCCGCGGCCAAGGCGTATCATGCGAAATATCCAGATGATGATTTAATTGTTCTCGTTGACTATAACAATGACTGTATTACAGACGCGTTAAAAGTGGCCCGCGAATTTGGGGATAAGTTAAAGGCCGTCCGCGTTGATACATCACGGACGATGATTGATCAATATTTTATTCGTCACCCAGAAGTGCTTGGAACATTTGATCCGCGCGGTGTTAATCCGCCACTTATTTTTGCTTTGCGGGAGGCGCTTGATCGTGAAGGATTTGAACATGTAAAAATTGTTGTAAGCGGCGGATTTAATGAGCAGCGCATTATTGAGTTTGAAAAACAAGGTGTGCCAGTCGATATGTATGGAGTGGGGAGCAGCTTGTTAAAAGTACATATCGGTTTTACGGGCGATAACGTGTTATTAAATGGAAAACATCAAGCGAAAGCCGGCCGGCGCTATCGGCCGAACCCACGACTTGAAAAAGTTGAGTATACGCCCCAGTAACGCGGAAAAACTGATAGAAGAACGTCTCTTCTATCAGTTTTTCTTATCATCGCGGTGAAACGATGGTATAATGAACGTTGTTACATAAGATGAAAAGAGCAAAACGAAATTTGTGTCATATACTGTTATATAGATCAACGATAGTTGGTGGAGGTTTTTTTATGACTATTTACCATTTTGTCGGTATTAAAGGAACTGGAATGAGTGCACTTGCTCAAGTGTTACACGATATGAAATGTGTCGTACAAGGTTCAGACTACGATAAACGATTTTTTACGCAAGAAGCTTTAGAAAAAAGAGGAATCCCTATTTTTCCGTTCAGCGCTGAAAATATTCAAAAAAATATGATCGTGATTGCAGGTAACGCATTTCCAGATACCCATGAAGAAATTGTAGCGGCGCGTGAACTTGGTGTACCGGTTATTCGTTATCATCAGTTTTTAGGTGAATTTTTGCAAAAATTCACTAGTATCGCTGTCACAGGTGCTCATGGAAAAACATCAACGACAGGGTTGCTTGCCCATGTCATGCAAGGAGCACAACCAACGTCATATTTGATCGGAGATGGTTCTGGAAAAGGAAGAGAAGGAAGTAAATATTTTGTCTTTGAAGCGTGTGAATATCGTCGTCACTTTCTAGCTTATTCTCCCGATTATGCCATTATGACGAACATTGATTTTGACCATCCTGATTACTTTGCTAATATTGAGGATGTATTCTCAGCATTTCAACAAATGGCGTGGCAAGTGAAAAAAGGGATCATTGCTTGTGGGGATGATGAATATTTACAAAAAATTCAAACTAAAGTTCCCGTCGTTTTCTATGGGTTTGGAGAAGATAATGATTTCCAAGCGCGCAATATTGTGAAGACGCCGGAAGGAACATCGTTTGACGTGTTTGTACGCCATACATTTTTTGCGTCTTTTCATATTCCGCGATATGGTGACCACAATGTACTTAATGCGCTTGCTGTCATTGCGCTCTGCCATTATGAAGAAATTGATGTTAGCATTATTCAAGAACGCTTGGCGAATTTCCCAGGGGTCAAACGCCGTTTTAACGAAAAGTTGTTTGGCACACAAGTGCTGATTGATGATTATGCTCACCATCCGACAGAAATACGGGCAACGATTGAGGCAGCAAGACAAAAGTATCCAGAACGTGAAATTGTTGCGATTTTCCAGCCGCACACGTATACAAGAACACAAACATTTTTACAACAGTTTGCGGAAAGTTTAACGCTTGCTGATGCTGTATATTTGTGCGATATTTTCGGATCAGCGCGGGAACATCAAGGAAAATTATCGATCGAAGATTTGCGTGCGAGAATTGATGGAGCAAAGCTATTGCATGAAGAACAAGTCGATATGTTGAAGCAGCATGAAAATGCTGTGCTCATTTTTATGGGGGCGGGCGATATTCAAAAATTTCAAGAGAAATATGAACAATCGGTTCACGTATAAGTAAAAAAGCAACTATGATGCGCTCATAGTTGCTTTTTTCATCTCCTCATACGTGACGTTCCAGTGTGAGGCATGCCATTGTGCACCCTGCTCAGTAATCCATAGTACTTGAGGGGATTCGTGTCTCACATGAAACATTTGTGCAATATGTTGCGACAATGGGCGAGCGTGTTGCACATATAAGTAATATGCAGGAATGTGTGGGAAATCGTTTGCAAACCGCTCAAACTCCTGCCATGCCCGATGGCTAATTGGACATGTTAGACTATGCTTCATCATGAAAAACGGACGGTTTGATAAACAGATTTGCTCAAACTGTTCGATTGTTTCAATTTTCTCCATATGCATCAGTTCCTCGATTAAGGCGTTTTTCTACATCATCAACTGCTTGTTCCGTTTCTTTTAACAACTGTTCCACATCCGATGAAGGGAGTGGGATAGGAATGGATGAAAACGGTTTTTGCTCCTCTTGCTCTATGCGGCTTGATTCGTTTTTTTGTTCGTTTATTGTTGAGTTTTTCATTTCGGATAAGTCATGTAATATTTGCTTGCCTCGAACAGTTGATTCATTCAATAGTTGTTTTCCTTTTTCGCTCGACAAAAATAATGCAGTTGCAGCGCCAGCAATGCCGCCAACAATAGCACCGAGTAGAAAAGAGTGATTTTTTGACATACAAACTCCTCCTTATTTTCGTCTTCCTTTCCATTTCGTCCATATTTCAATGAGTGTTTGTCCCCATTGAATCGCCTGTGTAATTTTTTTTTCATTTGTTGCTAACGTTTTTGATATCGAGTCGTTAAACGTTTGAACGGTTACACCTACTTGTTTGACCGCATCAAATACACCTTGCAAGCTTTCAGCTTTTTTATGCACATCATCTGCGAGCGCGTTCGTCTTATGTAGTAATTGTGCCGTTTCTTTTCCGATTTCATGCATTTGTTTTTCAACTTCTTCGACGGTTTTTGCTACGTGTTTTAACGTTGTTTGAAGAGTTTTCAACGTCTGGACGACATAAACGACTAAAATGAGGAAGGCGATCGCGATGAGTGCAACGCTGCTGTATAAAACGATGTTCATTGCAAAAAAACTCCTTTCTGTCTATCTTACTTTTCATTCGACAAAAAGAGAAAAAATCCTGCAAAAAACTCCAAATTTTTTGTGGATCGGTTACAATATACATGTACATATGATGGAATGGAGGAATACAAAATGAAAGACCCGCGTATTGAAAAGTTAGCAAAAAATTTAGTCCATTACTCGCTCCGTTTACAAAAAGGTGAAAAAGTATTAATTGAAAACTTCGGTTTACAGCGGGAACTTGTCATCGCTCTTGTGCGCGAGGCGTATGCTGTAGGCGCTTACCCGTTTGTGTCGTTAAAAGACCATCAAGTTGATCGCGCACTTTTGCTCGGTGCACAAGAAGAGCAGTTTAACATGATAGCTGAATTTGAAGCAAATGTTATGAAACAAATGGATGCCTACATCGGTTTACGTGCGGGCGATAACATCAATGAGTTTGCTGATGTGCCAGCTGACAAGATGAAAATTCACGGAAAAACAATTATGCAAAAAGTGCACCGTGACATTCGCGTACCGAAAACGAAATGGGTCGTGCTTCGCTATCCAAATCCGTCGATGGCGCAGCTTGCAAAAATGAGCACAGAGGCGTTTGAAGATTTTTATTTCAATGTATGTAACTTGGACTACGGAAAAATGGATAGAGCGATGGACGCGCTCGTTGAACTGATGGATAAAACTGACGAAGTGCGCATTACAGGGCCGGGTACAGATTTAACGTTCTCAATCAAAGATATCCCTGCAGTCAAATGTTCAGGTCAAATGAACATTCCAGATGGGGAAGTGTATACTGCTCCTGTGCGTGATTCGGTAAATGGTACAATTACATTTAATACACCATCCCCTTATCAAGGGTTTACGTTTGAGAACGTGAAATTAACGTTTAAAGATGGGAAAATTATTGAAGCAACCGCTAATGATACAGAGCGCATTAACCAAATTTTCGATACCGATGAAGGGGCGCGCTATATCGGTGAATTCGCGATCGGAGTCAATCCGTACATTCAACATCCGATGCAAGACATTTTGTTTGATGAAAAAATTGATGGTAGCTTCCACTTCACACCAGGTCAATGTTACGATGAAGCATACAACGGTAACCATTCCAACATTCATTGGGATATGGTTATGATTCAACGTCCAGAATATGGTGGTGGTGAAATTTACTTTGACGGCGTACTCATTCGTAAAGACGGTCGATTTGTTATCCCACAATTAGAGCCGTTAAATCCAGAAAACTTAAAATAAAAGAAAAAGCAACTATGGCGCGTTCATAGTTGCTTTTTTTACAATCCGCTTAGTTTTTCTTATCCCAGACAATTTCGAGTTGATCTCCTGGTGCGAGCGGTTCATAAAATGTTGTCGGTTCGCCGTTTTTAAGCAATGTAAACGTTGTTGAACCCCCGTGAGGAATAGCGATGTCGACATATTGAAATATATCTTGAAAAATGAAAGGTTCGATTTTTTGTTCATAGAATTGAAGTACGTCTCCATGTTGGACCGTATCGTTGTCGCTAAGCTCAACGCCGTCACGATAAAACGTGCCGATTTGTTTTGTTAACGTCAATGTTTCCCCATGAAATATAATTGGCATGGAATAATGCAGTTTCAGCTGTTTTGCTTCAGCAATTTGAACAATCGTTCGCTCGTTTTGTTTATGAACAACGATCGTGTCTCCATCTTCAAATGTGGCATAGCGTTGGCATTCGATTCCATTCCGATATATCGTTCCACCCCATTCAGGAAACGTGATTTTTTTTCCGTTCAATATGAATGTAAACGGTTCAAGTTGTTGGAGAAGATTCTCGTTTTTTGTTGCTTGTAAAAGTTGTTCAATCGTTTCAGGCATATGAACGACAATGTCATCTCGGTCACATAAAACGGTATCAAGAGAAACGTGTTCCCCGTTTCGTAATACAACAGGTTCAATCGTGTATCGTTGTCCATTAATTGTCACTTGTTTTGTCGGCAATGATTCAAGTAAGTCACGAAGCTGAATAGTCGCTTGTTTGCCGTCTCGTCCTTTTTCAACAACGATGTCGTCCCCGTTTGTAATCGGTGTATCAAATGTGGCTCGTTCCCCATTTTTCATTATGACAGGTGGTTCGCCATGCGTTCCTGGTATAGTAATCGTTTGCCCGTTTAACGTTACAACGCAAGCGAGGCCGGGTTTTCCATACAGTTTATGTAATTGAATGCCGACTGCTAATAGCGCATCGCCAATCGTCAGTTGTTTCATATCAAATAGGCGAATAGGCTGACCATTTACATGAACTGTTACGTATTGAATAGGCGTTTGCTTTGCAGCAATTGCAATTCCAATCGGAGTGACGAGTTCTGGTCGATGTTTCATCTCCTCACGGTCAATATGTAATTTTTGGATGGCGTCAATACCGCGAATAGCGACGCGATTTTCGGGGAGATGAAGCTTTTGAGCGAGCCGTTTTGGCAGTTCAGGCGTTAAGCTTCCTCCTCCAACGAGCATGACTGCTTTTGGTGGTTGATGATTGTTTAACCGCAAAATTTCTTTGCTGATCGCATCAGCGAGGCGATCAATTGCATCTGAAATCGTTGTAATCATTTGTTCTCGTGGTACTTCCGTTTCAAAGCCAAGAATGTCTGTAATCGTTATCGTTTCTTTTGTATGCAAGTCACGTTTCGCTTGTTCAGCAAGGGGAAAATCAAGTAAATACGCATCTGAAATGGCTTCTGTAATTTCATCTCCAGCCATCGGTACCATTCCGTAGGCGATGACTGTACCGAGATCGGTAATGGCGATATCAGATGTTCCTGCCCCGATATCGACGAGCGCTATATTTAATCGTCTCATAGTTGGAGGAATAAGTACGTTCAATGCAGCAATCGGTTCAAGTGTTAGCGCCTCCATTTCCAAATGGGCGCGATGTAGCGCGGCAAGAAGCGACTCAACGACAAGTTTCGGTAAAAATGTGGCGATGACTTCAACGCTCGCTTCCTCCCCTTGTTGATCAATTAAGTTGCCGATTTCTTCTCCGTCGATTTCGTATCGTGTGACGGAATAACCGACACAATAATAATGATGACTTTTTTCGATAGATGATTTTTCGGCCAACGTTGTTTGTGCTTGTTGAACAGCAGCAAGTTCTAGGTACGCTACATCCTCGTGTGTTAAAAGGGGCTTTCCTTTTATTGAAATAGTAATTTTTCCTTTTTCTGTTTTTAATGAGCGTCCTGCAGCTGCAACACATACACGGGTAAGAGGTCCGTGTCGTTCCTCTAATATTTTTTTTATATCGATAATGACCTTGGCAACAGCGAGTACATCGTGAATTTGCCCGTCAAGCATTGCCCGTTCTTCATGTTCTTTAATGACCATGTCCTCAACTTGATATTGCCCATCTGTTTCCTTTAAAATAATGCCAACTACTGAACGCGTCCCAATGTCTAGTGCAAAAATCAAGGTTCTCACCTTCTTTTTCGAAAATTAAAAAATTCTTTATCGCTTAAACGCGTTTTATAAATAAAGGGGTGACAACTTTATCCACTTCGTTTATAATAATCTCTAATTATATAGAAATGTACCACATTTTTTAGCTTATATAAAGAAAGGATGAGATGAATGAGCAAGGAACGATTAGATGAGCTGAGAGCGAAGGTTGATGAGCTAAATTTGCAGTTGTTAAAGTTAATTAATGAACGTGGGCGTCTCGTGCAAGAAATTGGGAAAATTAAAGACGCACAAGGCACGTATTTTTATGACCCTGTTCGCGAACGAAAAATGTTAGATTTGATTTTAGAACATAATGATGGGCCATTTGATACAGCGACATTGAAGCATATTTTTAAGGAGATTTTTAAAGCTGGTCTTGATTTGCAAGAAGACGATCATAAAAAAGCATTGCTCGTATCGCGAAAGAAGAAGCCAGAAAATACGATTGTCGACGTGAAAGGTGAAAAAATTGGTGATGGCAATCAATATTTTGTTATGGGACCGTGCGCGGTTGAAAGTTACGAACAAGTAGCGGAAGTAGCGCAAGCGATTAAACGACACGGGTTAAAATTGTTGCGCGGTGGAGCGTATAAGCCGCGTACATCGCCGTACGATTTCCAAGGACTTGGAGTCGAAGGATTAAAAATTTTAAAACGGGTAGCGGACGAGTTCGATTTAGCGGTCATTAGTGAAATCGTTACACCTGCAGATATTGAAAAAGCGCTCGATTACATTGATGTCATTCAAATTGGGGCGCGCAATATGCAAAACTTTGAGTTGTTAAAAGCAGCTGGTCAAGTGAATAAGCCGGTATTGTTAAAACGTGGGTTAGCTGCTACGATCGAAGAGTTTATCCATGCGGCAGAGTACATTATGTCACAAGGAAATGGTCAAATCATTTTATGTGAACGCGGAATTCGCACGTACGAAAAAGCGACGAGAAATACGCTTGATATTTCGGCCGTACCGATTTTGAAAAAGGAAACGCATTTGCCTGTGTTTGTCGACGTGACACATTCAACAGGACGCCGTGATTTGCTTTTACCTTGTGCCAAAGCTGCGCTTGCGATCGGAGCTGATGGGGTGATGGCAGAAGTGCATCCAGATCCAGCCGTTGCCCTATCTGATTCAGCGCAACAAATGGATATCGATCAATTCAATGAGTTTATGGAGGAATTGAAGTCGTTTCAAAAACAATTTGTAAAAGCATAACGAAGAGAAAAGCCGGTGAAGTGTTCACCGGCTTTTTCTTGTGATTTTACTCGTGAAAACGTTGCACTTAGGCAAGCATTTATCGTATGATATTTTTACATAAAATTGCGATTCACGACAGTTTTTGATATATAGAGCGTAAAAAAGGAGTGTATGTGATGAATGTAACAATTTATGATGTAGCAAGGGAAGCAAATGTGTCTATGGCGACCGTTTCACGTGTAGTTAACGGTAACCCGAACGTCAAGCCGTCAACACGAAAAAAAGTGTTGGAAGTTATTGAACGGCTTGGATATCGTCCAAACGCGGTAGCACGTGGATTAGCAAGCAAAAAGACGACAACGGTAGGCGTGATCATTCCTGATATTTCGAGTATTTTCTTTGCAGAAATGGCGCGCGGAATCGAAGATATTGCAACGATGTATAAATATAACATCATCTTAAGCAATTCTGATCAAAATAAAGAAAAAGAGTTACATTTATTAAATACGATGCTTGCGAAACAAGTTGATGGTATTTTATTTATGGGTGGCGACGTAACGGAAGAGCATGTCGAGCAATTTAAAAAATCGGATGTGCCGATTGTATTGGCAGCAACAATCGAAAAAAATCATATTATCCCATCTGTCAACATTGATTACGAACAAGCGGCTTACGATGCTGTTCATATGCTTATTGAAAAAGGACATCAACGAATTGCATATGTGACAGGTCCGTTAAATGATCCGATTAACGGGTTGAAGAAATTAGCTGGTTATCGCCTTGCCTTAGAAGAAGCGAATATTGCTTATGATGATGCGCTTGTTGTTGAAGGAGACTACACGTATGATTCTGGCATTGAAGCATATGAAAAGCTAACCGAACTTGCAGAGCATCCAACGGCGATATTTGTTGGAACAGATGAAATGGCTCTTGGGGTCATTCATGGCGCGCAAGATTGCGGTGTGCGCATTCCTAATGAATTAGAGGTTGTTGGTTTTGATAATACGCGCTTAGCAACAATGGTTCGCCCGAAGTTGACGACTGTTGTACAGCCGATGTATGATATTGGTGCTGTGGCGATGCGCCTATTAACGAAATATATGAATAAAGAACATGTTGACAATCATATTGTCGTGTTGCCGCATCGTATTGAATATCGCGATTCGACAAAATAGGCGGCGCGGCTAACTGTGCGTACGAACATAGAAAAGGGTGTTCTCTACTTTCGGAACACCCTTTTTATTTTGTTATAAGTTTAACCGTTGTTTATTGCTTCGGATTGGATGGAGTGCTTTCATAACAGTTTGGGCATTTTTTTCTGTAATTTCGGCCTTTCTCGGAATAGGTGGGTATAAGTCTTCCGGATCGTCCCACTCGAGTGGTAAAGAAACGGGAGCGTGACGTTGCCAGCGAGCGATCCATTCCTTCGGTAAAGCTCCAGAAATATCGGATTGTTCTGTCATTTCAAGCCATAATAATGCCCATGCACGCGGAACAACGCGCCAAATGTCATACCCTCCTCCCCCTACCGCAATCCAACGGCCGTTGCAATATTGGTGGGCGATTTGATGTGCGATTTTTGGAATTTCGCGATAAATGCGCATCGTTGCACACAAATGTGTTAATGGATCATAATAATGTGCATCCACTCCGTTTTGTGTTAAGATGACGTCCGGACGGAAAAAGTCAGCAATTTCGATTAGCGCTTCTGTGTATGCTGCTAACCACGACTCATCTTCTGTAAACGCATCAACTGGAATGTTGAACGAGTAGCCATATCCTTTTCCTTGTCCTCGTTCATTAACATTTCCTGTACCAGGGAATAAATAACGTCCTGTTTCATGAATAGAAAACGTGCATACATTTGGGTCATCGTAAAACGTCCATTGCACCCCATCGCCGTGATGGGCATCTGTGTCCACGTATAAAACGCGCACACCGTATTTTTCTTGCATATATTTAATGGCGACTGAGCTATCATTGTAGATACAAAAACCTGATGCTTTGCCTCGAAATCCATGATGGAGCCCTCCCCCCAAACTGAGCGCATGCTCAGCTTTGCCGGAAAGTACGTAATCAACTGCTGTTAATGTTCCGCCAACAAGAAGAGCGCTCGCTTCATGCATATTTGGAAAAATGGGTGTATCTTCTGTACCTAATCCATAATTGAGGGCAACTTCTTCTGGCAGTTGTCCTCTTCCGGCTTTTTTTACTGCTTCTATATAATGAGTATCATGAACAAGTGCTAGCTCTTCGTCTGTTGCTAGGCGTGGTGCTACAATTTGTGAATCATGAAGCGCGCCCAGCGTCTGTAACAAGTCGTACGTGAGTTTGACGCGCAGTTGGTTGAACGGATGGCGATCATGGAACTTGTATGTTTGGAATGCATCAGAATAAATAAATACGCTATTTTTGCTCATGATGAAACCCCCGGCAAGCTCGGCCATAAAACGTCGTATCCTTGTGCCTTTAAATCATGAATAATCGCCATCGGGTTCATCGTTTGAATACGAAAAACAAGTACTTTATACATTTCATTTTGATCAGGATAGACAAGGACGCTTGAAATATTGATGTTTCGTTTTTGGAAAATAGAAGCGACTTCACTTAACATTCCTGCTCGATTCGGTACTTTAATTTCGATTTGCGATCCAGGTTGGTGTGCCCCTGTCAGTTGCACAAGTGTGTACAACAAATCGCTTTCTGTAATGATGCCGACAAGTTTATTTTCTTTGACAATGGGCATACAGCTAATGCGATGTTCGTAAAACAAAGCCGCGACCTCTTCGACAAAATCAAGCGGATGTCCTGTAATGACGTTTGTTTTCATAATGGTGCTTAACGGTTTTTGCAAATCTTCCAGATGTTCATTCGCGTGGAAAATAGACGGGCTTGCATCGCGCAAGTCTCGATCGGTGACGATGCCGATGACATGTTGTTCATCATCGACAATAGGTAAGTGACGAATGTTTTTTTGCTTGACGATATTTAGCGCATCACCAATTGTGTTTGACGGCTTTAATGCGATAACATCCGTTTTCATCATTTGTTCGACAATCATTTCCCCATCCCCTTTGTTTTTAATACATGAAGCGGTTCATAAAGCGTAATTGGTCAAATTTTTGAATAGATTGCTGATCGACGCGTTTTCCGATTCGAGCCATTAAACAATTAGCTGGATGTGAACAAATTTCTGGATCGTCCGTTGCGTACCAGACGAGTCCGCCTGCGTTCATCATTTTCTCCATTACTTTTCGATATTCCCATACGTTTAAACCCGTTCGTTTTAAATCCCAATGCCAATAGTATTCCGTTGTAATAATGATGTAATCTTCCATCGCATCATCCATCATGGCAACTTTCAACAAATTTTTTCCGACACCGCAGCCTCGAAAGTCTGGGATAACTTCAATTGCACCAAGTTCGATTAAATTTTCCATCTTCCCTTGCGACCATCTTTCTAGCGGGTCAGGATATAAAAAAGTCACGTAGCCAACGATCGTATGACCGTGGCGAGCAATAATAATTCGTCCTTCTGGAAGGCCAGCAATTTCAATGAGCGCTTGATGTTGTTGATGTGGCTGACGAAATGCTGTTAAATCGTGATGAAATTCATAACTAGCTAGTTTTTCGGGAGAAATCGGCCCCTCAATAATTAACGTTCCTTTCGGTGTTTTTAACTGTTTTGCGTTATATGTTTTTTTATGCTCCATTGCCCCACCGCCTACTGAAATGATCTCATTTCAATTATACATAAAAAAATAAAAATTAAATCGTTTTCATAATAAACATAAATGAAAATTTTTTAAAAATTGAGAAATTGTTTATAGTATAA
>NZ_DAITON010000039.1:0-16745 GCF_036834105.1 Anoxybacillus sp.
AGGAGGAACGAGCATGAATTGGACGAATATCGCATTAATGATTCAGTTGTTTTTCGGGATCGTGATCGGCCTATACTTTTTAAATTTATTAAAAAGCCAACGAACACAAAAAATTTCGATCGATAAAGAAGCGAGAAAAGAGATGGAGCAACTTCGGAAAATGCGTTCCATTTCATTAACGGAGCCGCTTGCTGAAAAAGTGCGTCCAAAAACGTTTGACGATATTGTCGGTCAAGAAGATGGGATAAAAGCGTTAAAAGCTGCGTTATGTGGACCGAATCCACAACATGTCATTATTTATGGGCCGCCTGGCGTTGGAAAAACAGCAGCGGCTCGTCTCGTATTAGAAGAAGCAAAAAAAAATCCGTTATCTCCGTTTCGAAAGGATGCTGTATTTATTGAATTGGATGCAACGACAGCACGTTTCGATGAACGGGGCATTGCTGATCCGCTCATCGGTTCTGTACACGATCCGATTTATCAAGGAGCGGGGGCGATGGGACAAGCAGGTATTCCGCAACCGAAGCAAGGGGCGGTGACAAACGCCCACGGTGGTATACTATTCATTGATGAAATTGGTGAATTGCATCCCATTCAAATGAACAAGCTGTTGAAAGTGTTAGAAGATCGCAAAGTATTTTTTGAAAGCGCGTATTACAGTGAGGAAAATCCGAACATTCCAAATCACATTCATGATATTTTTCAAAACGGATTACCGGCTGATTTCCGGCTCGTCGGCGCTACGACGCGCACGCCAAATGAAATACCGCCAGCTATTCGCTCACGTTGTATGGAAGTATTTTTTAGAGATTTAGAACAAGAAGAAGTTGCCCAAATTGTGAAAAAGGCAGCAGAAAAAGTGAATCTTCCAATTGAAGAACAAGCGGTAAATGAGCTAGCGATGTACGCGCGCAACGGAAGGGAAGCAGTCAACACGTTGCAAATTGCCGCAGGTATTGTCATTTCAGAGAAACGGTCTAAAATTTTACGTCAAGACATTGAATGGGTCATTCAATCGAGTCAATTATCACCACGTTATGAAAAAAAGGTAGGGACAGAAGCGAAAATTGGATTAGTGAACGGACTAGCAGTTCACGGTCCAAATAGCGGGGCGTTATTAGAAATTGAAGTTGCCGTATTGCCAGCAAAAGAAAAAGGAACGATCAATATGACAGGCATTGTGGAAGAAGAGCAAATCGGCGGGCAAGGAAAATCTATTCGGCGAAAAAGCATGGCGCGCGGCTCTATTGAAAATGTGATTACCGTTTTACGCACGTTCGGCGTTCCTGCTGACCAATATGATATTCATGTGAATTTCCCAGGCGGTGTTCCAATTGACGGTCCTTCTGCTGGTGTAGCGATGGCGATAGGCATTTATTCAGCTATTTATCGTTTACCGATTGACCCGACGGTCGCGATGACGGGAGAAATTGGTGTACACGGCAACGTCAAACCAGTTGGTGGTATTTTCCCGAAAGTAAAAGCGGCCAAACAAGCTGGAGCGAAAACAGTCATCATTCCACGTAGCAATATGCAGTCTATTTTAAGACAAGTGACAGAAATTGAAATCGTTCCAGTTGACCATATCGGTGATGTTCTTTCCTTTTTATTTCGCGAACACGTTCGTTCTGTTCCGATGCGTCACCATGTGCCGAAAACAGAACTCATGTGAAAGCAATCGGCTTCAACGGAGCGTTGAAGTCGATTTTTTACGATGAAAGATTTTACAAACTCTATAATGTACTATACAATAGGGCAATAGAAGTATGATGGAGGTGCGGGTTGTGGCGAGAAAGAAAAATAAAGTGATTCCACTCTTGCCGTTAAGAGGATTACTTGTGTTTCCGACGACAGTATTGCATTTAGATGTTGGGCGAGAAAAATCCGTGCAGGCATTAGAAAAAGCGATGGTCGAGGAAAATCTCGTGTTGTTAACGTCGCAAAAAGATGTACAAATTGACGATCCAGAACTTGAAGATTTATATGATATGGGTACAGTTGCAAAGGTGAAGCAATTATTGAAGCTGCCAAACGGGACATTTCGTGTGCTCGTTGAAGGCATAGCGCGTGGAAAAGTAGTAAAGTGGGTAAGCGAAGATCCTTGCTATGTCGTGCAAATGGAGCAGTTTACCGACAACGAAAAAGACGATATGGAACTTGAAGCATTGCGTCGCACAATGCTTGAGTATTTTGAGCAATACATAAAGCTTTCTAAAAAATTGTCTGCCGATATTTATACGTCTGTCATGGATATTCAACAAGCGGGGCGAATGGCGGATATTATCGCCTCTCATTTGCCGCTAAAACTTGAAGAAAAGCAACGGTTGCTTGAAGCAGTTGGTGTGAAAGAACGCGTTCATCAAATCATTCAAATTCTTCATAACGAAAAAGAGATTTTGCATTTAGAAAAGCGAATTAGTCAACGCGTAAAACAATCAATGGAGCGGACACAAAAAGAATATTATTTACGCGAGCAAATGAAGGCCATTCAAAAAGAGCTCGGCGAAAAAGAAGGCAAAGCTGGCGAAATTGAATCGCTGCGCGAGAAAATTGAGCAAGCAGGTATGCCGGAACACGTAAAGGCAACCGCACTAAAAGAACTTGAGCGTTATGAAAAAGTGCCAGCTGCCTCCGCAGAAAGCGGGGTTATTCGCAACTATTTAGATTGGTTGCTTGCGTTACCATGGACGAAACAAACAGAAGATATTCACGATATTCATCGCGCTGAAAGCATTTTAAACGAAGAACATTACGGGCTCGAAACGGTAAAAGAGCGCGTGTTGGAATATTTAGCTGTCCAACAATTGACGCATTCGTTACGAGGACCGATTCTTTGCTTAGTGGGACCGCCGGGGGTTGGAAAAACATCGCTTGCTCGTTCAATCGCGAAAACGTTAAATCGACGTTTCGTCCGCATTTCGCTTGGTGGTGTGCGTGACGAGTCGGAAATTCGCGGCCATCGCCGTACGTACGTCGGTGCTTTGCCAGGTCGTATTATTCAAGGGATGAAAAAAGCTGGAACGATTAACCCTGTATTTTTACTTGATGAAATTGATAAAATGTCGAACGATTTTCGCGGTGATCCGTCTGCAGCGTTACTCGAAGTATTGGACCCGGAACAAAATCATTCATTTAGCGACCATTATATTGAAGAGCCGTATGACTTATCGAAAGTGATGTTTATTGCGACAGCGAATACGCTCGCAACGATCCCTCGTCCGCTGCTGGATCGAATGGAAGTCATTACAATTCCGAGCTATACGGAAATTGAAAAGCTTCATATCGCAAAAGAACATTTATTACCAAAACAAATGGAAGCGCACGGTTTACAAAAGCGTATGCTTCATATGCGGGATGAAGCGCTCATGCAAGTCATTCGCTATTATACGCGCGAAGCAGGTGTGCGGAATTTAGAACGCCAGCTTGCTTCCATTTGTCGCAAAGCTGCAAAAACAATCGTATCTGAGGGACGAAAGCGCGTTGTCATAACAGAAAAAAACGTTAGTGAATGGTTAGGAAAGCCGAAATATCATTACGGACAAGCTGAAAGTGAAGATCAAGTCGGCGTGGCGACAGGGTTGGCGTATACAGCGGCTGGTGGAGATACGTTAGCGGTTGAAGTATCGGTTGCTCCTGGCAAAGGAAAGCTGACGCTGACGGGTCAACTAGGTGACGTCATGAAAGAATCTGCCCAAGCAGCGTTCACATACATTCGCTCGAAGGCGAAAGAATTCGGAATCGATCCAGAGTTTCATGAAAAGTTAGATATTCACATTCACGTGCCAGAAGGGGCGGTACCAAAGGACGGGCCTTCGGCAGGAATTACGATAGCGACGGCGCTCATTTCGGCGTTGACAGGAAAACGAGTGAGCCGTTTTGTCGGTATGACTGGTGAAATCACATTGCGCGGTCGTGTGCTTGCGATTGGCGGGGTAAAGGAGAAAGTATTAAGCGCCCATCGCGCAGGGTTAAAGAAAGTCATTTTGCCGAAAGAAAATGAAAAAGATTTAGAAGACATCCCTGAAGTTGTAAAAAAACAAATGCAGTTTGTTCTCGTTTCACATATTGATGATGTGCTTGAACATGCTTTGGTAGGTGAAGGTCAATGAAAATTACAAACGTAGAAATGGTGATTAGCGCCGTCAAGCAAGAACAATACCCAGCAGGTCAACTCCCCGAGTTTGCGCTTGCTGGGCGCTCGAATGTCGGCAAATCTTCTTTTATTAACAAAATGATTAACCGGAAAAATTTTGCCCGCACGTCATCGAAGCCAGGGAAAACACAAACGTTAAATTTTTACCGCATTAACGACGTTTTTTATTTTGTTGACGTGCCGGGATATGGATTCGCGAAAGTGTCAAAATCAGAGCGCGAAGCATGGGGGAAAATGATTGAAACGTATTTTACGACGCGCGAACAACTAAAAGCGGCGTTGCTTATTGTTGATTTACGTCATCCTCCAACAAAAGACGACGTCATGATGTATGAGTTTTTAAAGCATTACGACATTCCGACGCTCGTGATCGCGACGAAAGCAGATAAAATTCCGCGCGGCAAATGGCAACAACATGCGAAAATAGCAAAAGAAACATTGCGCCTCATCGGAGATGATGAGCTTATCATTTTTTCGGCGGAAACGGGTCAGGGAAAAGATGAAGCATGGGGAGCGTTACAAAAATGGATGTAAACAAAAAATGTGGGTAAATTGCCCACATTTTTTGCATAGTTATCCTTTTTTCACGAACAATAAGTACAATCCAAGCAAAATGAACGCGAACGGCCAAATGTGAATGAGCGAATCGAACGTCACAGATGTAAATGCTTGTTGAAGCGGTTGGGAAAATAAAAAAATAACCGAAAGGGCAAACAGTAAAATCGTCGGAAGTAGCGCTTGTTTTGTTTTCACGTATTGCATGAAAAGTCCAATCGCCACGATGAACGTCAATGAGCTAATATCATCTGGCCACGATGAAAGGCGGGAAGCGAGATGAAAATGAACGCCAGTTCCTGTGAATACAACGCCAGATAAAATGGCGTGATAGTCTTTTCCGATATACGCTTGCCCTAAAAAGGCAATCCCGATGATAAGCAACAACGTTGGCCACGTATGGAAAGATGAAAAAAGCGAAAATCGTTCAAGCAAAAAGTATAGGCCGAATCCAATTAAAATGATGCCGGAAAAAATACCACGTTTTTTCATTGCAAATCCCCCAATTCCGTGCGACACTTGAAACAGCATCTGTTCATTAGTTTACTAAATGAACGTCATTTAAGAAAGACCGAAAGTTGTCAAATTGTATTCACACTTTACTAAAGAAAAAACAAAATAGACGTGCTATAATGGAATGAGATGACTTTAAACTTCGGGGTGATGGGAAATGTATGTCGTCGTTGTCAGCGTGAACTATCGCACAGCCCCTGTCGAAATTCGTGAAAAGCTGACGTTTAATCAAGCCGAGCTTGCTGAAGCGATGAAAGCGCTACAAAAGCAAAAGAGCATGTTAGAAAACGTCATCGTATCGACATGTAACCGCACAGAAATTTATGCGGTTGTTGATCAATTAAACACAGGGCGTTATTATATAAAAACATTTTTAGCAGATTGGTTTGGCCTTGATAAAGAGCAAATCGTTCCGTATTTGCGTATTTATGAAGAGCGTGAAGCGATTGAACACTTGTTCCGCGTTGCTTGCGGTCTCGATTCGATGATTTTAGGTGAAACGCAAATTCTTGGGCAAGTGCGTACAAGTTTCCTTTTAGCGCAACAAGAAAACACAATAGGCACGGTGTTTAAACAGCTATTTAAACAAGTGATTACGCTTGCTAAACGCGCCCATGCCGAAACAGAAATCGGTGCTCATGCTGTGTCAGTAAGTTATGCAGCTGTTGAGCTGGCGAAAAAAATTTTTGGCGATTTAAAAAATAAACATGTGCTCGTTTTAGGAGCGGGAAAAATGGGAGAATTGGCGTTGCAAAACTTGTACGGAAGCGGCGTCAAGCGCGTGACGGTGGTAAACCGGACGTTTGAAAAAGCACAGCAGCTTGCTGAACGTTTTAACGGTGATGCGAAGCCGCTATCGCAACTACAATGCGCATTATTAGAAGCGGATATTTTAATTAGTTCAACTGGTGCAAAACAATACGTCATTACAAAAGAGACGATGGCAGTCATTGAAAAAATGCGCAAAGGTCGTCCGTTTTTTATGATTGATATTGCTGTTCCGCGCGATTTAGATCCTGCGCTTGCGGAGCTAGATAGCGTCTTCTTGTACGACATCGATGACTTGCAAGATATCGTTGAAGCGAACTTAGCGGAACGAAAAAAAGCGGCAGAGCAAATTGAGCGCATGATTGCTGAAGAGATGGATGAGTTCCAACAATGGTTGCATATGCTCGGCGTCGTTCCGATTATTTCTGCTTTGCGTGAAAAGGCGATGCTTATTCAAGAGGAGACGATGAAAAGCTTAGAGCGAAAGTTGCCGCATTTATCTGAACGAGATAGGAAGGTGTTAAACAAACATACGAAAAGCATCGTCAATCAATTGTTGCGCGATCCGATTTTACGCGCAAAAGAGTTAGCTGCAGAGGACAATGCGGAAGAAGCGCTTCAACTGTTCATGAAAATTTTTAACATTGAACAACAAGTGAAGCAGCAACAAAAAGAGATAAGCTGTGTTCACGGGCGGACAACTGAACCATCTTTTCAACCGTAAGGAAGAGTTCGTATGTTTGAAATGACGAGATGGTATGAACTCTCGCTTCTTTTACATGCATCGTCCGTTTTGTTTTATTTTATCGATTTTCTTCATCACAACCGGAAAGCAAACCGCATCGCTTTCGGGTTGCTTTCTATTGTTTGGGGGATGCAAACATGTTTCTTTTTCTTCAGAATGTTGGAGACAGGGCGCTTTCCTGTTTTAACGCTTGCGGAGGGGCTGTCGTTTTACGCGTGGCTGCTCATTACGTTGTCGCTTGCCATTAACGGTTGGCTGCGCGTCGATTTCCTCGTCTTTTTCACAAACGTGTTAGCGTTTTTTATTCTTTCATTGCATACGTTCGCGCCGACGCCGTATACTGTCGGCATTGCCGAGCAGCTCATGTCAGAGCTGTTGTTCATTCATATTACGATGGCTATTTTATCGTACGGGGCGTTTTCGCTTTCGTTTATGTTTTCCCTTTTATATTTGCTTCAATATGAATTATTGAAGCGAAAAAAGTGGGGCAAGCGATTGTGGCGGCTCGGCGATTTAGCGAAGTTAGATGACCTTGCATACGTGCTAAACGGTGTCGGCGTACCGGTGTTATTATTAAGTTTAATTTTAGGTATTGTTTGGGCATATATGAAAGTAGATCATTTCGTTTTATACGATGCCAAAGTGCTCGGATCGTTTACTGTATTTGCAACGTATAGTTTTTATTTGTATAGAAGAGCGGTCAGAGGAATGCAAGGAAAAGAAATGGCGTATTGGAACATCGGTTCATTTCTTATTTTGCTTATTAATTTCTTTTTGTTTGGCACGTTATCGCAATTTCATTTTTAGCGATTGTTGGAGGAAGGCATGATGAGAAAAGTTATTGTTGGTTCGCGCCGAAGCAAGTTAGCGTTAACTCAGACGAACTGGGTCATTGAGCAGCTAAAGCAACTCGGTGCGCCGTTTGAATTTCAAGTGAAAGAAATTGTCACAAAAGGCGATCAAATTTTACATGTGACGTTATCGAAAGTTGGTGGCAAAGGGTTATTCGTGAAAGAAATTGAACAAGCGATGCTCGATGGCGAAATTGATTTTGCTGTCCATAGTATGAAAGATATGCCCGCTATGTTGCCAGAAGGGTTAACGATCGGGTGTGTACCGAAACGTGAAGATCATCGCGACGTACTTATTTCTAAAAAACATATTCCGTTTGAGCAGCTGCCAAGTGGAGCAATTGTTGGAACGAGCAGTTTACGGCGTTCGGCGCAGCTACTAGCTGTTCGCCCAGATTTAAACATTCAATGGATTCGCGGCAACATCGATACGCGCTTAAACAAGCTAAAAACGGATGCGTACGACGCCATTATATTGGCTGCTGCTGGGTTGCATCGCATGGGATGGGCAAAAGAAGTGATTACACAATATTTGCCGACTGACGTATGCGTTCCAGCGGTTGGACAAGGTGCGTTGGCGATTGAATGTCGGGAAGATGATGAAGAGCTATTGTATTGGTTAAACCAACTGACTGATAAACAAACGGAACGTGCTGTTCGGGCAGAGCGAGCCTTTTTACAGCGCATTGAGGGTGGATGCCAAGTGCCTGTGGCCGGATATGCATATGTTGATCGAGATGATATCGTACTTACAGCGCTTGTTGCGACACCGAACGGAACAGAAGTGCTAAAAGAAGTCGTGCGAGGAACGGATCCAGAAAAAATAGGAGTGGAAGCGGCACAACGGTTAATCGACCGCGGAGCAAAACAGTTAATTGCGCGTGTACTAAAGGAGCTGGAGTAAATGTTGAAGGGGAAGCGGGTGCTTGTAACACGCGAAAAGGCGCAAGCGAAAGCGTTATCGCAAACGTTGGAGCGGTACGGCGCCATTCCAATTGAACTGCCGCTTATTCGCATTGAGCGGGCAAAACAATTGGATGACGCGCTAGTAAATGAGTGGCATACGTATGATTGGATCGTATTTACAAGCCAAAACGGGGTAAAATATTTTTTCGAGCTAATTGGGGAAATAAACCCACCAACGTGGCCGAAAGTGGCAGCGGTAGGGGAAAAAACAGCGAAAGCGTTACAAAAGCGAAACATCGTTGTCGATCTCGTTCCAAACGAATTTGTCGCAGAGAGCTTAGCTGAGTCGTTGACCCCTCTCCTTTCAACGCATGCGCGCATCTTGCTTGTGAAAGGAAACTTAGCGCGCGACACCCTTCGCGAGCAATTGAATAACATCGCGGACGTGACAGATTGGATTGTGTACGAAACGACGATAAATGAAGAAGCGAAGTCGCAAGTCGTTGCTCTTCTTCAACAGCGCCTCATCGATGTCATCACGTTTACAAGCTCGTCGACGGTGCGCAGTTTTGAACGAGCGATCGCAAAAAAAAACGTCGATTTGTCTTTTGTCACGATTGCCTGTATCGGTCCGATTACGAAACAAACGGCGCTTGATTTAGGTATTCCTGTTCACGTTTGTCCTCATACATACACAATTGATGCTATGGTACAAGAGCTTTATCAATATTTTCAAACAAGAGGTGAGTAACTATGCAATTTGCGCGACATCGTCGTCTACGTCAAACAGCGAATTTGCGTGCGATGGTACGTGAAACGCATCTTCATGTAGAAGATTTCATTTATCCGATTTTTGTCATCGAAGGGGAAAAGGTGAAAAATGAAGTACCTTCGATGCCTGGTGTGTATCAACAGTCGCTCGACTATGCGCTTGAGGACGTTCGAGAAGCGGTTGAATTAGGCGTGTGCTCCGTTATCGTATTCGGTGTGCCGAACGAAAAAAACGAGGTTGCTTCGCAAGCGTATTGTGAACATGGCGTCGTTCAACGTGCTATTCGTGCGATCAAGAGTGCGTTTCCTGAGCTTGTTGTTATTGCAGATACGTGCTTATGCCATTATACGAGCCACGGACATTGTGGAATTGTAGAAAACGGGACAATTGTCAATGACGATACGCTTGAATTGTTAGCAAAAACAGCAGTGAGCCAAGCAAAAGCTGGAGCGGACATCATCGCGCCATCGAATATGATGGACGGCTTCGTCGCAGCTATTCGTCATGCATTAGACGAAGCAGGCTTTACATACGTGCCAATTATGTCGTATGCGGTGAAATATGCTTCGGCATTTTACGGGCCGTTCCGCGATGCAGCACATAGCGCGCCGCAATTTGGCGACCGTAAAACGTATCAAATGGATCCTGCCAACCGATTAGAAGCGTTTCGTGAGGCGCAAGCAGATGTAGAACAAGGGGCCGACTTTTTAATGGTGAAACCGGCACTATCGTACTTAGATATTATTCGTGATTTAAAAAATCATTTCCATTTGCCGATTGTTGCTTATAACGTGAGCGGGGAATATGCGATGGTCAAAGCAGCGGCCAAAAACGGATGGATTGATGAAAAAGCGGTTGTACTCGAAATGTTAACGAGTATGAAGCGAGCAGGGGCGGATGTCATCTTAACGTACTTTGCTAAAGATGTTGCTCGCTGGTTAAAGGAGGAAAAATAATGCGTAGCTATGAACGTTCAAAAGCGGCGTATGCTGAAGCGGTAAAGCTCATGCCTGGCGGTGTAAACAGCCCAGTGCGCGCATTTCGGGCGGTAAAAATGGATCCAATTTTTATGGCGCGCGGAAAAGGTTCAAAAATTTACGACGTTGACGGCAATGAATATATTGATTACGTGCTATCATGGGGTCCGCTTATTTTAGGACATGCGAACGATCAAGTTGTGGAAGCGTTAAAGCGTGTAGCAGAAACGGGCACAAGTTTTGGGGCTCCAACGTTAATCGAAAATGAACTCGCTAAACTTGTGATGGAGCGCATGCCGTCCATTGAAATCATTCGCATGGTTAGCTCAGGAACGGAGGCGACGATGAGTGCTCTTCGTTTAGCGCGTGGCTACACAGGCCGAAATAAAATCGTCAAATTTGAAGGATGCTATCACGGACATGGCGATTCGCTTTTAATTAAAGCGGGTTCAGGTGTAGCGACGCTCGGTTTGCCGGATAGCCCCGGAGTGCCGGAAACGGTCGCTCAACATACGATTACTGTACCATACAACGATTTACAAAGCGTGCGTTATGCGTTTGAAAAGTTTGGGGAAGATATTGCGGCAGTCATTGTGGAACCTGTTGCTGGAAATATGGGCGTCGTTCCGCCAGAACAAGGTTTCTTGCAAGGGTTGCGCGATGTAACGAACGAGTACGGTGCACTTCTTATTTTTGATGAAGTGATGACTGGCTTCCGCGTCGACTATTATAGCGGTCAAGGTTATTACGGTGTCAAACCAGACTTGACGTGCCTTGGAAAAGTCATTGGCGGTGGCTTACCAGTTGGCGCATACGGTGGACGTGCGGATATTATGGAGAAAATTGCGCCAAGCGGGCCAATTTATCAGGCTGGTACGTTATCAGGAAACCCGATGGCGATGACAGCTGGCTATGAAACGCTCCGACAACTGACGCCAGAAACGTATGAGGAGTTTCAGAAAAAAGCAAACCGTCTAGCAGAAGGGTTAAGCGAAGCAGCAAAAGCGTATGATATTCCACATACGATTAACCAGGCTGGCTCGATGATCGGCATATTCTTTACGAATGAACGTGTTACGAATTACGAAACGGCGAAAACGTCCGATTTAGACTTATTTGCTCGTTATTATCAAGAAATGGCGAATGAAGGCATTTTCTTGCCGCCATCGCAGTTTGAAGGCATGTTTTTGTCCACTGCGCATACGGACGAAGATATTGAAAAAACAATTGAAGCAGCGCGGCGTGCGTTTGCGAAAATGAGCGATTGCCTCTAGGGCATCGCTTTTTTTTATGCATACTTCTTTTTTTCTTCTCATAACCATAGTAATGTGAAATGACTTGGACGTTGAAGGAGAGATGAGCATGTTGCGTTTTTCAATTGAAGAAGCGATTGCGTTTCGACGTGAACATCACGTCGATCAACTATTATCGATTTCGCTACAACCGACAATTACAATCGAGGAACAAGAAGATTATGTGTATATTCGTGGTGTGCTAGAACTATCCGGAGAATATACAAAACATGAAGAAGATGGAGAAGATGTTGAAACATTTGAACTCGGGCGATATATTGAACAAGTGCGTATGCATGATGAGGAAACGGGTGAATTTTTACACCAATTTCCGATTGACGTGACTGTTCCAAAAGAGCGAGTCGATGATCTTGAACAAGTGTATGTGCTGATCGAATCATTCGATTATGACTTACGGAAAAACGAATTACGTCTTATTGCTGAAGTGGCCATTCACGGTATTCAAATGGATGATGATCGAGAAGACGAAGAAGAGTGGGATGAGTACAACGTAGACGACTTTGAACCGTTTGAAGCTGTTGCCCGTCAAGAAGTATATGAAGAAGAAAAAGAAGAACAAGAAACAATCGTCAATGTACCGACATTTTATATGCTTCATGAAGAACAGTCAGCTGATGATGACGAGCATAAAGAAGAATGGATTGATGTTCAAGGAGAGCATGAAGAAGAACAGGTTGATACTCAAAAGGAATATGAAAAAGAACAGGGGAGCAAGCGAGAAGAAACGTCTTTTCAACTTGAACTAAAAGGGAGGGAGACGAACGAAAAGCGAAATGAAAATGCGTTATATTTAACAAAACTATTTGGTAAAAATGAAGAACAGGCGTTTGCTCGTTTGAAAATTTGCATCGTCCAACAAGGCGATTCGTTGGACAAGATTGCCGAGCGATACGACGTATCTGTTCAACAGTTGTTGCGTACAAATCACCTTGAAAGTGGCGCAGATGTACATGAAGGTCAGTTACTATACATTCCAACGCCAAGTAAAGTATAAAAGGGCGGCATAGTGATGAAACAAGCGAGCGTACAAAAATGGGAAACGACAAATGGAACATACGCGATTAAACGTATCGATTCATTTGCTCATTGGCAGGCGATTGAGCAAGCTTATCGCTTACGCATTCCGCTTGCCGTCCCTATTTATGAAGCGAAAAAACGAGATAATCAATGGTATTATATGATGCCTTGGCTAAAACAAAAAGAACATCCGTCATCCTCTTTTTTTCACGATTTAGCGCGATGGCATAAACATTCATTAAAAGAAGTACAAACGACTGAGGCGGAAATCGAATCTTATTATGAGGAACGAAAAAACTCACTTGAAAAAGCAAAACAAACATTAACTCATCATATTGAACAATGTGAAAAACAGTGGTATATGTCCCCATTTCAGCTACAATGTTGCACCCATTTTCTCGACGTCATGCGTGCCATCTCGTTTTCTAAACATACGTTAAACGAGTGGCGCGAGCGAATGAAAGAAAAAAAGACGGTGCGCATTTGTTATATTCATGGTCGTCCGTCGTTCCAACACTATGTCGAACGGGATGACGGCACATCGTATTTTATTAGTTTTGAACGGGCGCGATGGGCTCCACCATTTCATGATTTACTCTTATTTTTTCGCCAATATTTGTATACGTATCCGTTGACGTGTGATGAAGCGGTACAGTGGCTGGCACAATATGAACAAACATTGGCACTTGAAGAAGATGAACGGTTATTATTTTTTCATTTTCTTGCCGATCCGCACGTATTCGTTCAACTTATTCATCGCTATGAACAACATCGACACGATCGGCAACTGACAGCTGCTTGGCAACGGGCATATTGGCAAATGAAAAATATTGAATATGTCATCGGAAAATGGGAAGAAGAAAAGCAACAACATCAAATCCAATCGTAATGTAAAGCGAAGGAAAGAAGAATGAATAAAGCGAGTAAAATGACGTCAATTGTTGTTGGAAATAAAATCGTTCGAATGGCTTGAACAACGGTGATCGGGATGATACATTGCTCAGCAATGAAGCGAAGTTTTCTTAGCCACGGTGGCCAGGCGTACGGGTTGTAACGTTTACGCATATGCTCACATCCTTTTCCATTTCGCTCCGTATGTCGGAGCTTTTCTTTTTTATCATATGTATAAAGAAGTGAAAATGTGGCAAACCTTATTGACGATTCGTATAATTTTTATATAGTATTATGTATGAATAGAAAAAAGCGAAGATGGGGAAGAGTACGGCGCAACCCGCCTTGCAGAGAGGGAAATCAATAGCTGCGAGATTTCCTAGGTTTGTGGTCGTCGGAAGGTCGCCCTGGAGCTGCTTCTTCGAACGGAAGTAGAAGAAGCCGGTGCATCGCCGTTATCGATTTGAGTGCTTAAGCATTGCTTAAGAAAAAAGGTGGTACCGCGAAAGAGTCTCCTTTCGTCCTTTTCGGATGAAAGGAGTTTTTTATTTGATTGAAGGAGGGATTTGTATGTTACCGCCAAAATATGATCATCGTGCTGTAGAAGCGAATCGTTATGCATGGTGGCTAGAAGGAAAGTTTTTTGAAGCAACAAGTGATGAAACGAAAAAGCCATTTACAATCGTTATTCCACCGCCGAACGTGACAGGGAAACTTCATTTAGGACATGCATGGGATACGACGCTACAAGACATTATTACACGCATGAAACGCATGCAAGGATACGATGTGTTATGGCTTCCAGGCATGGATCATGCGGGGATTGCTACGCAAGCGAAAGTCGAAGAAAAGTTGCGCAATGAAGGAAAGACGCGCTACGACTTAGGGCGTGAAAAGTTCGTTGAAGAAACGTGGAAATGGAAAGAAGAGTATGCCGGGCATATTCGCTCCCAGTGGGCAAAGCTTGGGCTCGGACTCGATTACACGCGAGAGCGCTTTACGCTTGATGAAGGACTATCTAAAGCGGTGCGTGAAGTGTTCGTTTCGCTCTATAAAAAAGGACTGATTTATCGTGGTGAGTACATCATCAACTGGGATCCAGTGACAAAAACAGCATTGTCGGACATTGAAGTCGTATATAAAGATGTACAAGGTGCGCTATATCATATGCGCTATCCGCTTGCTGACGGCTCTGGCTATATTGAAGTGGCGACGACGCGTCCAGAAACGATGCTTGGTGATACAGCTGTTGCGGTTCATCCAGAAGATGAACGTTACAAACATCTCATCGGAAAAACAGTCATTTTACCGATTGTTGGTCGTGAAATTCCGATTATCGGCGATGAATATGTCGATATGTCGTTCGGTTCAGGAGCGGTAAAAATTACGCCAGCACACGATCCGAACGACTTTGAAATCGGAAATCGTCACAACTTACCTCGCATTCTTGTGATGAACGAAGACGGTACGATGAATGACAATGCGCTTCAATATAAAGGGCTCGATCGCTTCGAATGCCGCAAACAAATTGTGAAAGATTTACAACAACAAGGTGTGCTATTTAAAATTGAAGAACATATGCATGCAGTCGGTCATAGCGAGCGCAGCGGGGCGGTGGTAGAGCCATATTTATCGACGCAATGGTTTGTGAAAATGAAGCCGCTTGCTGAAGCTGCAATTGAATTGCAAAAGACAGAAGGAAAAGTAAACTTCGTCCCAGAGCGGTTTGAAAAAACGTACTTACACTGGATGGAAAATATTCGCGACTGGTGCATTTCTCGCCAACTTTGGTGGGGTCATCGCATTCCAGCATGGTATCATAAAGAAACGGGCGAAGTGTATGTTGATCATGAACCACCGGCAGACATCGAAAATTGGGAACAAGATCCGGACGTATTAGATACGTGGTTTAGCTCTGCGCTTTGGCCGTTTTCAACGATGGGGTGGCCAGATGAAACAGCGGCAGATTACAACCGCTATTATCCGACAGATGTGCTTGTGACAGGGTATGACATTATTTTCTTCTGGGTGTCGCGCATGATTTTCCAAGCGCTTGAATTTACAGGGAAGCGCCCATTTAAAGATGTGCTTATTCACGGATTAGTGCGCGATGCACAAGGACGAAAAATGAGCAAATCGCTCGGCAACGGCGTCGACCCGATGGATGTTATCGACCAGTACGGTGCGGACTCGCTTCGCTATTTCCTAGCAACAGGAAGCGCTCCAGGTCAAGACTTGCGCTTTAGCACCGAAAAAGTTGAAGCGACGTGGAATTTCGTAAATAAAATTTGGAATGCGTCCCGTTTTGCGCTCATGAATATGGAAGGATTCACGTATGATGACATCGATTTACACGGCGAAAAATCGGTGGCCGATCATTGGATTTTAACGCGTTTAAATGAAACGATTGAGACTGTTACGAAACTTGCAGATAAATATGAGTTTGGTGAAGTTGGTCGCGTCTTATATAACTTCATTTGGGACGATTTATGCGACTGGTATATTGAAATGGCGAAATTACCGTTATATAGCGACGATGAGCAAGCGAAGAAAACGACGCGTTCCGTTTTAGCTTATGTGCTTGACCAGACGATGCGCCTTCTTCATCCGTTTATGCCGTTTGTCACAGAAGAAATTTGGCAACAGCTTCCACACGAAGGTGAGTCCATTACCGTTGCGCCTTGGCCACAAGTTCGCCATGAACTAAGCAATCGCGAAGCAGCTGAACAAATGCGTTTGCTTGTCGATATTATTCGTGCCGTGCGCAACATTCGCACTGAAGTCAATACACCGTTAAGTAAGCCGATTACGCTGTATGTGAAAGCAAAAGATGAACAAGTAGCACGTACGCTTGAGAAAAACCGCTCATATATCGAGCGCTTCTGCAATCCGAGTGAACTTGTCATCGGCACGACGATTCCAACTGTTGAAAAAGCGATGACAGCTGTTGTGACAGGGGCGGAGTTAAGCCTGCCGCTCGAAGGTTTAATTAATATTGAAGAAGAAGTGAAACGACTAGAGAAAGAGTTGCAAAAACTCGATCAAGAAGTGGAACGTGTGCAAAAGAAACTAAGTAATGAAGGATTTTTAGCGAAAGCGCCAGCGCACGTAGTGGAAGAGGAACGGAAAAAAGAACAAGATTATCTCGAAAAACGTGAAGCGGTTCGCGCTCGTCTTGCACAATTAAAACAATAGTTTTATGATGAAGACGAATCCATTTTGGATTCGTCTTTCACGTGCGCTCGGCATGGGTGCAATCTCTAGGGTGAAAGTCCCGAACTGCG
>NZ_DAITON010000040.1:0-16744 GCF_036834105.1 Anoxybacillus sp.
TATAATTTTTATAAATAGTGTACAAAAAACTGAAACCGTTTGTCAATTGTATTTTTAGGTAAGAAAAAAGGCGACTCTTAAAGAATCGCCGCATACATCATTGAGGAGGTGTGCTCTACTATATCGTACGCAACGATCGTGTTATTCGTTTGAGCCAATCGCCTCTTTTAAAGCGCCTAACACCTCTTCAACATGCCCATTTACTTTCACTTTTCTCCACTCTTTTATTATGTGACCATTTGGATCGATTAAAAACGTCGAACGCTCAATACCCATATATTCTTTTCCGAAGTTTTTCTTCAACTTCCATACATGATACGCTTTTGCCACGTCTTGTTTTCCATCGGAAAGAAGTAAAAACGGCAAGTTATGCTTTTCGATAAACTTTTTATGACGCTCAAGTGAATCAGGGCTAATACCGATGACGACCGCCCCGAGCTTAGTCAACGTTTCATAATGGTCACGAAAATGACAAGCTTCCGTCGTACATCCTGGCGTCATATCTTTCGGATAAAAGTACAAAACGACATACTTCCCACGAAATTGCGACAATGCGACTTGTTCGCCATTGCTCGCTGGCAATGTAAAATCAGGTGCTTGCATGTTCCCCCTCCTACTTCCTTTCTACATCCATAACAATGCGAACGACGAAGGCAGCTGGCAGCGCATAGCCGAGCAGCGCTTCGACCATTGCAATCCATCGCCCGATCCCGATTGGTACAATATCCCCATAACCAACGGAAAGCAATGTGACCGCACTAAAATATAAACTCGTTTCAACATATTGTAAAAAATGAGAAGCCTCTATATTCTTCCCATTTTCCATCATAACAACATGTCCATTTATATGCAAAATTGTATAAACAAGCGCAAATCCAATCATCGTCGTTGAATAAACGAATATGATCGCAATGAAGTTTTTTACTGAGATGACGGAACGTTTCGTTTGCCAAAATGAGAAAACACTCATACATATAATAAAAGCAATTAGCGCGATGAATACATATATCACAACATCCCCTCCTGTCCTCATATATACGAGGGGATGTCGCAATTAATTCCCGGCCCCGCGATAACGTTTGACTCCTGCATTCCACAATAAAACAGACAAAGTAAAACATACGATTCCCATGACCGGTGTTAAAAATGAATACGTGTACCATTCTGTTTTGCGCAAAAAGTAAGCCGACGGATATACACCAACAAACGCAAACGGCAAAACCCAAGTTAAAATGTAGCGGATGACGCGATTATAAATATCAACGGGGTATCTTCCGTAGTTTCCGATATTATACATCATCGGCATAATCGAACTGCGCGCATCAGACCAAAAGCTAATGCTAGCTAACGAAATGAAAATACCTGCGTAAACGAACGTACCTCCTAGTACAAAAAGAACAAACAAAATCACATCATACCAATGAAACGTCAAATGTAATTTTGCAGCAGCATAACCCATAACGACTAAGCCAGTAATCCCTCCAAGAAGCGACTCTAGCTCCATGCGCTCAAGCACAATTTGAAACAAGCTATGCACCGGACGGGTGAGCACGCGATCCATTTCTCCCCGTACGATGTACCGTTCATTAAAATCCCATATGTTAAAAAACGAAGCAAATAAAGCAAACGGAACTAAAAAGAAGCCGTAAATAAAAATAATTTCATCACGCGTCCATCCGTTTAATAGTTGCGTATGTCCAAAGACAACAAGAATAAAAATTAAATTCACACCTTGAAACATTAAGTCAGATAAAAACTCGACAAATAAATCTGTCCGATATTGCAACTTTGTTTTTACATATTGGCCCATATATTGAAAGAAAATAGACATATAAAACATGCGCTCACCCCCCTTGAATGATGAGTTTTCGTTTAGCCGCTTTCCATAGTAAATAAATTGGAGCAATTAATACGATACACCAAACGGCTTGAAACATCATTCCTCGCAACGCTTCATTCTCTGTAAAACTTTCCGTAAAAATCATGCTCGGAATATAGCTAATCGCTTGGAAAGGTAAATATTTCATCACATCTTGTGCCCATTCCGGATAAAAGCTGATTGGCAAAATAAGTCCTGAAAACAAATCAATAACAAACCGTTTAGCTCGGAGTAGTCCTTCCCCATTTAATGTAAAAAATGTGACCATCCCTGCAAGCAAATTGAGCTGGGAGTTAATAATAAAACTGAGTATTGTCGACAAGACGAAATATGCCCATGTATGCGCGTTCGTTGTAAATTGAAGCGAAAATACGAAAGTAACAATGAGCATCCCCGGTAATGAAAAGAAAAACAATCGAAAAATTCCTTCGCCAAGCCCTTGCATCGTCTTCATAACTAAGTAGTTGTACGGACGAATTAACTCAATCGCTACTTTCCCTTCGCGAATTTCCATTGCAATTTCGCGGTCGATATTATTGAAATAAAATGCTCTTGCCATCCATGCAATAGCGACGTACGTCGTCATTTGTTCGACTGTCATTCCTTGAATAGACGGCTGCCCTCCATAAATGGCCGACCATAAAAAATAATACGCTCCGATATTAATGCTATAAATAAAAATGCCGCTATAATAGTTTGTGCGGTAGGCTAGCATCATTAAAAAACGCATACGAATCATTTCAATATATTTACCCATGATGAATCCCTTCTTCGTAAATATTGCGGATCACTTCTTCCGTCGATACTTCACGAATGTGAATGTCTTTAAGCTCATAGGAAGACACAATCTTTCCGATCACATAAGCCATATCATCCGACCGCACATGCGCAATCCAACTATGCTGATCGTCCCCTTCCTCCCATGTTACATCGATAAGCGAAACGAGTTGCTCCTTGGAAACAACATCGCGAAATTGAAACTGAATTTGCTTCCCTTCTCCCCAATTTTGTTTTAACCGTTGCAATGAACCGTCATAAATAATTTTGCCTTCATCAAGCATAATGACACGCTCACAAAGCGCCTCAATATCCGTCATATCATGAGTCGTTAATAAAATGGTCGTATTGTACTTTTCGTTAATCTCTTTTAGAAACTGACGAATTTTCAGTTTGACGAGCACATCTAGGCCGATCGTCGGCTCATCTAAAAATAAAAGCGGAGGATTATGAATGAGTGCGGCCGCTAATTCGCAGCGCATGCGCTGTCCGAGCGACAACTTACGAACAGGTTTATCTAGCAACGAACCGATGTCTAGCGTTTCAATGACATGATCCATATGTTCGTTATAGTCTTGATCAGAAACGCGATATACTTTTTTTAACAACCGAAACGATTCTTGCACCGCAATATCCCACCATAACTGGGAGCGTTGACCAAACACAACGCCGATCGTCTGCACGAAACGTTCCCGCTCTTTATGCGGATTCATCCCATTTACAACGACTCGTCCAGATGTCGGCGTTAAAATTCCTGTTAGCATTTTTATTGTCGTCGATTTACCTGCCCCATTCTCCCCGATGTAGCCAACCATTTCCCCTTGCTTCACTGTAAACGAAATGTCGTCAACTGCCCGAATCGTTTTATAATTTCTCGTAAACAAATCGCGAAACGCACCAGCTAAACCAGATCGGCTCGAGTACGATTTAAATTCTTTACGCAGTTTTTCTACTTCAATCGCATACATATTTCTCACCTCTCAAAAAATCACTATTTAATAGTGTAACGAAAATGTTTCAACTCAACAAATGGTGTGCTCAAATAAATGTGATAAAATAAACACCATGAAAGAAATTTTACATAAAAGGAGGAGGCTTCGCGTGAATTTTACGAAGTCTGAACAACTATATCAAGAGGCGCTTGAGCATATTGTCGGCGGCGTCAACAGCCCCTCGCGTTCATATAAAGCAGTTGGAGGCGGTGCACCTGTCGTCATGGAAAGGGCGCAAGGCGCATACTTTTGGGATGTAGACGGCAACAAATATATCGATTATTTGGCCGCTTACGGTCCTATTATTACAGGACATGCCCATCCACACATTACGAAGGCAATTCAGCATGCAGCCGAGAACGGTGTGTTATACGGAACGCCGACACCGTATGAAATTACGTTTGCAAAAATGTTAAAAGAGGCCATCCCTTCCCTCGAAAAAGTACGTTTCGTCAACTCAGGAACAGAGGCGGTGATGACGACGATTCGCGTCGCCCGTGCTTATACCGGCCGAGATAAAATTGTAAAATTTGCTGGATGCTATCACGGACATTCTGATCTCGTTCTCGTCGCCGCAGGTTCCGGTCCATCAACGTTAGGAACTCCAGATTCCGCCGGCGTACCAAAAAGCATCGCACAAGAGGTCATTACTGTGCCTTTTAACGACATAGATGCTTTTAAACACGCGATGGATCGCTGGGGACATGAAGTAGCTGCTGTGCTTGTTGAACCGATTGTAGGCAACTTCGGCATTGTTGAACCAAAACGAGGTTTTCTGCAAGCGATCAACGACATTGCTCATGCAGTTGGGGCGCTTGTGATTTACGATGAAGTCATTACTGCTTTCCGCTTTATGTATGGCGGGGCACAAAACTTACTTCATATCGAGCCGGATTTAACTGCACTTGGGAAAATTATTGGTGGCGGTTTACCAATTGGAGCATATGGGGGAAGAAAAGACATTATGGAACAAGTAGCTCCGCTTGGTCCTGCTTACCAAGCAGGGACGATGGCAGGAAATCCAGCTTCCATTTTAGCGGGTATCGCTTGCTTAGAAGTATTACAACAAGAAGGAGTGTACGAGCATCTCGACCATCTCGGTGCCATGTTAGAGGCAGGTATTTTAACACACGCGAAAACATACGACATACCTGTGACAATTAACCGTCTAAAAGGAGCTCTCACCGTATACTTCACGACAGAAAAAGTAGAAAACTATGAACAAGCGGAACGAACAGATGGGGAGATGTTTGCAAAATTTTTCAAACGTATGCTCCATCAAGGTATTAATCTTGCCCCTTCGAAATATGAAGCATGGTTTATTACGTTAGCACATACAGAAGAAGATATTGAATATACAATTGAAGCGGTAAGACGGGCATTTAAATCATTAAAAAATGAATAAATATACAAAACTAACGAGGTAGGAACATACTCTCCACCTCGTTTTTTTATGCTTAAAATAAATGTAAACGCTTACATTAATCGTGAAAGATTTGTTACATAACTTGAATATCGTATCCAAAAACATGAATAAATAATTGATTTTCCTTTACGAACGTGTTAATATAAACTATAAAATTTAGAAAATTTCATTTTTTAAAAAAGTTTTTTGTGTGGGAGGTGGCGAAGGCGAGAAGCGAACGATAGTCGCTTACAAGCCGCATGCTATGAAACAACAGTGGAATCCAACTTCATTTCAACATTTTTATGAACATGAACACGACGCGTGTGGAATTGTCGCTGCGGTTGAAAAACGACGCATTCCGACAAAAGAAAATATTACAACCTGTATTAACGCCCTCGTCACAATGAATCATCGCGCTGGATTCATCAATGGAGAAGGAGATGGCGTTGGCGTTCATATCGATATCCCAAAAGAGCTTTGGAAAGAAAAACTGGCCGCTATCCATCTCGATCCTCAACTTGCCGAACGCGACGATTTTACTGTTGGCCATATATTTATTACACGAACGACGAATGTGGAAGAAAAAAAAGCGCATATGCGCCAATTGTTTGCTCAATTTCATCTCACGCTTATTTTTGAATCTGATCGCGTCACATCTTCTTCAGCGCTCGGTCCACTCGCTTTACGTGAAGAACCGGTATTTTGGCAAATTGCCCTTTTACCAAACAAAAATGAATCTCTTGCTAAAACGTTATTTGAATTAACTATTGAAATTGAAAAAGATGAACATATTCATGTTGCTTCTTTAAGTAATCATCATGCCATTTATAAAGTGATGGGCGCTGGGGACATTTTACCAAAATATTATCACGATTTGGCGAGTCCACGTGTCGCATCGACGATGACACTTGGTCATAATCGTTATTCAACGAATACACTTTCAAACTTTTTCCGGGTGCAGCCGTTCAGCGTGCTAGGTCATAATGGGGAAATTAATACGATCGCCAAACTTCGTGAAGAAGCGACGATGATCGGTGTGCCACTAACAAACGGCGGAAGCGACTCGCAAGACTTGAGCCGAACGATGGAAACACTTATTTATCGCGATGGATATACGTTATTTGAAGCAATGGATTTGTTGTTCCCGCCCATTGTAAACGAAATAAAAAACTACCCTGCACATTTACAAGATTTATATACTTACATTCGCGAAGCGTGGGGACATTTTGCCCAAGGTCCTGCCGGAATCATTTCGCGCCATGCTGATGAAGCGGTATTTAGCGTCGATGCACTCGGATTGCGTCCACTTTGGAAAATTGAGACTGAACATCGTTACGTATTCGCATCTGAGCCAGGCATTATTCCAACGTGCGAATACACAGGCGAACCAAAACCGCTCGCTCCTGGGGAAAAAATCGGCTTAAAATGGCAAGGAGATGGAACGATTCGGATTTACGAGTACGCGGACTATCAACAGGAAGTGTACAACCGCATGCGACAGCGGCTAAATATTGAGAATATGCGGCAACGTCTACAAACGCCGACATTCAAGCCTTATGTGCTCGTTGCTCAACCAACAAAAGTGCATAATGGACAATACGCTGCATTCGGTTGGGATCGCGAACATATTCAATTGCTCGAACAAATGGCAGAAAAAGGAGCTGAACCGATTCGCTCCCTCGGTCACGATGCTCCGCTTGCTGCGATCGATCCAGAACGGAAAAATATTGCGGACTTCATTAAAGAAAGCGTGGCAGTTGTCACAAACCCAGCCATCGATCGCGACCGGGAAACTGAGCACTTTTCTACTCGTGTCGTCGTTGGAAAAAGACCAAGCATCGTACTTAATGAAGAACATCCGTACACTGTAGAGCTTCTTTCTCCTATTTTAATCGAAGGAAAACTCGGCAATGAATGTGCGGAAACGTTACAGCAACCATCATATGACCAACTTGTTCATGCATTCGAAGAAAAACAGTTGATATACTTTATATCGGCTACCTTTTTTGAAACAGAAACTATTCCAACTGCGTTAAATCGGTTAAGTGAAGAAGCGTGCGAAGCGGTCGGAGGCGGAAAAACGTTGCTCATCATTGACGATGCAAAAGCACATCAAAACGGGCATTTATGGATCGATCCACTTCTTGTTGTATCAGCTATCGATCAAGCGTTAACAAAAGCCAATGTAAGAAGACATTGTTCTCTCTTACTTCGTTCTGGTGCGATTCGCTCACTTCACGATTTGATCGTCGCTTACGGACTTGGAGCAAACGTCATTAGCCCATATTTGATGTTTGCTACAGTTGCTGATTCATCAACTCGACCAGCCGTTCATTTGTATCAAGCGTTAAATAAAGGGCTCGAAAAAGTCATTTCAACGATCGGTATTCATGAATTACGCGGATATAGCCGTCTCTTTTCGTCTATTGGATTACACGAAGAAGTTGCGGCTGTATTAAATATCGTTAACTTTTTTGGCTCGGATTCGCTTGCACAAAATTTTGAGGCATTAAAACAAGATGCGATCGCACGAGCTAAAGACTTTGAAACAGAACAAGCCAAGTTGCGCAAAACATTCCACGTCTTTCCACGCATTTGGAAAGCGATTGGCGAAGTAGCTCAAACCGGCTCATACGACAACTATCGTGACAAATTAACAGAAATCGAAACAGAGACACCAACAGCCATTCGTCATTTAACTGACTTAAAACTGGCAAGCACGCCAGCCAAAAAGGAGCAAGTCGACATTTCCGTCGGTGAACATAGTTTACCTTTTGTCATCGCCTCTATGTCCTTTGGCTCCCAAAACGAAATTGCATTTCGCGCTTATGCTGAAGCAGCGAATCGCCTCAACATGATCAGTTTAAACGGCGAAGGTGGAGAAATTAAAGATATGCTCGGCAAATATCCGCGCACGCGCGGGCAGCAAGTTGCATCTGGGCGATTCGGTGTCAATGCAGAACTGCTCAACTCATCCAATTTGCTTGAAATTAAAATCGGGCAAGGCGCGAAACCGGGAGAAGGTGGACATTTACCGGGGTCCAAAGTCACAGCGAAAATTGCTGAGGCACGCAACGCAACGATCGGCTCAGATTTAATTTCACCGTCAAACAACCATGACATTTATTCAATCGAAGACTTAGCGCAAATGATTGCCGAACTAAAAACGGCGAACGACCGAGCAAAGGTTGCTGTGAAAGTGCCAGTCGTTCCGAATATCGGAACAATTGCTGTCGGAATTGCAAAAGCGGGTGCAGACATCATTACGCTGAGCGGCTTTGACGGTGGGACAGGTGCTGCGCGCATCCATGCGATTCAACACGTTGGCCTGCCAGTAGAAATCGGGGTCAAGGCGGCACACAATGCCCTTTTAGAAGCGGGATTGCGCCATCAAGTAGAAATTTGGGCAGACGGTGGAATACGAAGTGCTATGGACGTTATGAAAGTGATGCTGCTTGGCGCGAATCGCGTCGGTTTTGGTACGTTAGCGATGATTGCAATCGGGTGTACGACATGCCGCGGTTGTCACTTAGATACGTGTCACGTCGGAATCGCCACGCAAATTGAATCGGAAGCGCAAGCAAAAGAGCACGGTTTGCGCCGCTTCGTTCCGAGACAATTTGAGCAAGCTGTGCAAAACTTAGTTCGTTTCTTTACAGCCTTCGGCGAGGAGTTAAAAACGCTCACAGCTTCGCTCGGCTATACAAACTTACAACAACTTGTCGGTCGCTCCGATTTACTTGAGCAAACGCGCGGACGGGATCGCATGGACTTGACGACATTATTAAAACCGTTAGATATCGGACAATGGTATCAAAAAGAAATCGCGGCGACATCGGAAGAAGGAAAACTTGCTGTTGCAGCTGGCGCGGAATATTTGGATTACCATGTTGAAGATTTGCATCGTTCACGTGAATTTTCAACCGTCACAGCAGAACAACGTGTACTCGGCAGCCGCGTAGCGTGCCATCGCGTACGTGGTCGATTAGACGGATCGTATAAAAAGCTGCCAAATATTTCTCTACGCTATAAAGACGGCTCTGTTCCGGGCAATGGACTTGGGGCGTATAACGTCACTGGCATTCATATTCATGTCGATGGTGGGGCACAAGATGGCGTTGGCAAAACATCGTTTGGTGGCGGCATCTTTGTCTTTAAATCAAAAGGAAAAGACGGAAAGTTTTACAATGGCTCGGTAGGAAAAGGATTTGGTTACGGAGCGCAAAAAGGATTGTTAATCGTTCAAGGAAATGCTGATGCACGCGCAGGCATTCGCTTATCCGGAGCAGATATCATTATCGGAGGGCAAGTGACAAAGCCAATCCCTGAATTTGAACATAGCAACATCGGCGTCAACGCAAACATTAAAGGCTTCGCCTTTGAATATATGACAAACGGACGCGGGCTCGTTCTCGGGGATCCAGGGCCATGGATTTGTGCAGGAATGACTGGCGGTGTCGTTTATTTGCGCCACCAGCCAGAAATGGGCTTAACGAAAGCGGCGCTTGAACGTCGCATCGCCAAAGGAGCGAACGTTACGATTCAACCGCTTAACGAAAAAGGAAAAGCGGACGTGACAGAACTGCTTCGCACATATATTGATTTGCTTATCGAACACGAACAGCACGACGAAGCAGCAACGCTTCAACCGTTGTTGCAAAAACCGGAGCAACACTTTTTCCAAGTCATCCCGAAAAAAGAACAAGCAGATCCATCTGTGTCAACAGAATAAACATAAAAAGAACTGCTTCAAAAAATGAGGCAGTTCTTTTAATTTTTTTCCTTTTGTCTTGATATACTGATGAAAAACATGTATATTTGTTTGTTGTTCTAACAAGATGATGAAAAAGAAAGGAATTTGAGCGACGATGAGACTTGGAGCCCGCGTCTTCAAAACCGGGATCGCGATTACATTTGCATTAGTTTTAGCGAAATTGTTGCAGTTGCCTTCTCCTGTATTTGCTGGCATTTCTGCTGTATTTGCGATGCAGCCGACCATTTACCGTTCATACTTGTCCTTAATTGAACAAGTGCAGGCAAACGTCATCGGTGCGGTTTTTGCGATTGTTTTTACACTTATTTTCGGACACGATCCATTTATTATCGGATTAACTGCCATTTTAGTCATTGCGTTATTTCTTCGTCTTCGTTTAGAATCTTCTATTTCTGTCGCGCTTGTAACGGTCATCGCAATTATGGAATATACAGAGGAACACTTTATTGAATTTGCGCTTATTCGCTTTTCTACGATTATGCTAGGGGTGTTGTCCGCGTTTGTCGTCAATTTAGTTTTCCTTCCACCGAAATACGAGAAAAAACTATATACGAAAATTGTCGAATATACAGAACAAATTTTAAAATGGATTCGCATGAACATTCGCCATGCATCTGAGCACCATCTGTTGAAGGAAGATATTGAAAAGTTTAAAGAAAACATGATGAAACTTGACCAACTTTATTTACTCTACAAAGAAGAACGAACGTATTTTCGTAAACATAAATATAGTAAGTCGCGCAAACTTGTCCTGTATCGACAAATGATTGTTGCAACAAACCGCGCCTTGCAGACGTTAAAGCTACTGCATCGTTTAGAAAACGAGCTGTCGCATACACCTGCTGAACTTCAAAATGCAATAAAAAACGAACTGGACTGTTTATTAAATTACCACGACCAAATATTGTTGAAGTTTATCGGGAAAGCAAAATCTGATCCACAATCACAATTTGTGACAGAAGCGTGTTCTGGAAAAAAAGGATTAATTCGCTCGTTTTTAAACGATTATGTCGAGCAAAGCGTCCAACAGGAAAATTATCAGCTGTTTCCACTAATCGGAGCAATTATTGAATATAGTCATCAACTCGAACATCTAGACACGCTTATTGAAAGCTTTCACCATTACCATAAAGAAGAGCATACCGTCCCTACCCCCGAACAAGAATAAAAGATGTCCCGCCAAAGAAACGGGACATCTTTTTTAGCTTTTCATACGCGGATCAAGCGCATCGCGCAATCCATCTCCCATTAAATTAAATCCCAACACCGTCAGCATGATTGCCAAGCCTGGAAAAATCATCGTCCATGGCGCCTGTGTTAAATACGCTTTTGAATCGGCTAACATCTTTCCCCATTCAGGATTCGGCGGCTGTGCACCTAATCCGAGAAACCCAAGGGCTGCCGCTTCAATAATCGCTGTTGCAATAGCGAGTGTTCCTTGCACAATAATCGGGGCCATGCTGTTTGGTAAAATGTGATGAAATAAAATGCGTGCATCGCTCATACCAATTGCCTTCGCTGCAGTAATGTATTCTTCTTGTTTAATGCTTAATACGCGCGATCGGATAAGACGGCCAAAATTTGGAATGTTAATGACTGCAATCGCAATAAGCGCATTTTTTAATGACGGTCCTAAAACAGCGACAATTCCGATCGCTAATAAAATGCTTGGAAATGCAAGCATAATGTCAAAGATACGTGAGATGACCGCATCAATCCAACGGCCGTAATAGCCTGCAATAATTCCAAGCAAAGAACCGACCACGACGGAACCTAGAACAGAGAAAAAACCAACCCATAATGAAATACGTGCTCCATATACGACACGAGAAAAAATATCTCGTCCAAAATCATCTGTTCCAAATATATGTTCTTTCGATGGTGCTTGTAAGCGCATCGATAGTTGTTGATCGTTCATATCATACGGAGCGATAAACGGAGCAAAGACGGCAAGCAAAATGAAAAATAAAACAATACCACTGCCAACAAGGGCCATTTTATTTTTACGAAAGCGAATCCATCCTTCTTTCCATAACGATATGGCTTGTTCTTCTTGTTGTACGATATTTGCTTCGTTTCGTGCTAACTCAGCCAATGTGCTCCCCCCTTTTTAGTTATATTTGATGCGCGGATCAATCGCAGCATATAATAAGTCGACAATTAAGTTAATAAAAATAAAAATCATCGCAACAATTAAAATGCCAGATTGAATAACAGGGTAATCACGATATCCAATTGCCTCATAAATGTATCGACCAATTCCTGGCCAACTGAAAATTGTCTCCGTTAAAATAGCGCCGCCAAGTAATAATCCCATTTGCAAGCCGATGACCGTCAATACAGGAATGATCGCATTTTTTAATGAATGCTTGTACACAACCCAAAACATACTTAATCCTTTCGCACGCGCGGTACGAATATAGTCAGATTTCATGACTTCAAGCATGCTTGAACGAGTCATGCGGGCAATAATAGCCATCGGAATCGTCGCTAACGCCACGCTCGGGAGCACTAAATGTTGCAACGTCTGAACAAACTGGTCTGTATGTCCTTGAATGAGCGTATCAATGACATACAAGTGGGTAATTGGATCAATCGGATTGCGCACATCTTCTCGTCCTGATGTCGGAAACCAATCTAAATTAATGGCAAAAATCCATTGTTCCATCAATCCAAGCCAAAAAATAGGCATCGAAACGCCAACTAACGCCAACACCATCGCCACATAATCAAACCAAGAATTTTGAAACCATGCGCTAATAATCCCGGCATTGACCCCAATCACAACGGCAATCAACATCGCCGCCAAAGATAATTCTAATGTCGCCGCTAAATATGGCCAAATTTCTTGCGAAACGGCTACACCTGTACGAAGCGACTCCCCTAGATCCCCTTTTAATAATCCACCAAGATATTTCGTGTATTGAATGTACCACGGTTGGTCTAGTCCGAGTTTATGTGTTAACGCCTCTACAGCTTCTTTCGTCGCTTTTTGCCCTAAGATGACTTGAGCTGGATTTCCTGGAATGGCGCGAATCATGAAAAACACAACGAGCGACATCCCGAGCAACACAGGAATGACCGTTAAGATGCGTCTAATCGTATATGAAAACATACGTTTCACTCCTTTCTGACATGATGGAAAGGGAGAGGATTCCCTCCCCTCCCTCAACACAAATGTTATTTAAACTGTACTTTTGTAAATTTATCCGTTCCTGTCGGATGCGGGTTAAATCCGTCAATGTTTGCTTTACCTGCTAATAACGGTGTTGAGTGTACGAGCGGAATCCATGGCGCGTCTTCTTTGATAATTTCTTGAGCTTTTTTGTACAATTCGTTACGTTTGTTTTCATCGCTAACTGTTTGTGCTTCGATTAAAATGTCGTGCAACTCATCGTTTGCATAGTACGTGTAGTTATTGCTTCCAATGCTATCTTTGTCGAGCAACGCATATAAGAAGTTGTCTGCATCACCATTATCGCCCGTCCAACCGAGCAAGAACGCATCTGCTTCACCTTTTGCTACTTTATCTAAATATGTTGCCCATTCATATGTTACAATTTTTGCTTTTACCCCAATTTTCGCAAAGCTTGCTTGTAATGCTTCCGCTACTTTTTGTCCATCTGGCATATATGGACGCGGAACTGGCATTGCCCATAGTTCCATTTCAAAGCCGTTTGGATAACCAGCTTCCGCAAGCAATTGTTTCGCTTTTTCTAGATCATACGGATAATCTTGAATCGCATCGTTATAGCCAGGAATGCTTGGCGGCAAAGGGTTTTTCGCAGGTTGTGCTTGACCTGCATAAAACGCATCAATGATCGCCTGTTTATCTACTGCATGATTCAACGCTTGACGAACGAGCTTATTGCCTAACGGACCACGTGTCACAGTTAATCCGACATAGCCGACGTTCATTGACGGACGTTTAAATACTTGGAAGTCTTTATTTCCTTCTACTTGTGCTAAATCAGAAGGGTTTAAATCTTCCATAATATCGATCTCACCTTTTAACAATGCGTTCAGACGGGCTGAGTTATCTGGAATCGATACGAAAATTAACTTATCAAGTTTCGGATGTCCTTCTAACCAATATTCTTTATTTTTTTCAAGCACGATGCGCTCGTTGCGCTTCCACTCTTTAAAGACGAATGGACCTGTTCCAACAGGATTTTCACCGAATTTATCGCCATATTTTTTAATGGCTTCCGGGCTAGCAATCGCAAACGGCACCATCGCGAGATTTTTTAGGAATGGCGCTTGCGGACGTTTTAAAACAAACTGCACAGTATGCTCATCTAATGCTTTTACTTCTTTAATCACATGCCCTTCATCATTTTTATATCCACCAAACATCGAGCCATAGTACGGGAACGTATCCGCATTACCGTTTGCCCAACGTTCAAAGTTGAAGACAACAGCCTCCGCGTTAAAATCTGTTCCATCGTGGAACTTTACCCCTTTACGAAGCGTAAACGTATACGTAAGTCCATCTTGAGACACTTCCCATTTTTCTGCTAATGCCGGTTGGATTGACGTGTCGCCATCATTGTAATCTAGCAATGTGTCAAAAATGTTTTTCGTGACTTTAAACGATTCACCGTCTGTCACTGTCGCTGGGTCTAATCCAACAGAATCACCGCCACGTCCATAGACGAGCGTTGTTGGCTTTTCACCCTCTTCCGTCTTGCTTCCTCCTGTTTGTTCCGACTTGCCGCAACCTGCAAGCGCAGTCGCCGCTACAAGAAGAAACGTAAGCATGGTTAGTAACCACTTTTTCTTCATTTCCTTTTCCCCCTTAGTGAATAATATATTTCATCACTTGCCATCCTCATGTATAAAGATGGCAAGCGACGTAATGCCCTTGTTCAACTTCTTTCCATTCTGGTTTTGTCGTTTTACAAATATCCATACATGCTTGACATCGTGTATGAAACGCGCATCCTGCTGGCGGATTCGATGGACTTGGTAAATCTCCTGTAAGCAGTTGCTTTTCTTTTTTATATTCCGGATCGGGAATCGGAACGGCTTCAAGCAATGCTTGGGTGTATGGATGTTTCGGGTTGCGATATACATCTTCGCTGTTAGCGAGCTCGACCATTCTCCCTAAATACATGACGCCAACACGATCGCTAATATGGCGAACAACCCCAAGGTCATGAGCGATAAAGATGTACGTCAAATGAAACTCTTTTTGTAAATCTTCTAGTAAGTTCAGCACTTGGGCTTGAATGGATACGTCAAGCGCTGAAACAGGCTCATCCGCAATAATAAGCTTCGGTTTCGTCATCAATGCGCGGGCGATGCCGATGCGTTGCCGCTGCCCACCGCTAAATTGATGCGGATAACGTTTTGCATGATAGCTGCTTAGTCCGACGACTTCTAACATCTCACGCACTTTTTTTCGTCGCTCTTCTTTTGAACCGATCCCATGGACGATAAGCGGTTCTTCTAAAATTTTTTCTACCGTATGGCGCGGATTGAGCGATGCAAACGGGTCTTGAAAAATCATTTGCATATCGCGGCGCACTTTTCTTAATTGTTGTGGCGATAGCTTTGTCACTTCTTCATTTTCAAATAAAATCGATCCTTCTGTCGGTTCAATAAGCCGCATAAGCATACGACCCGTCGTCGACTTCCCACAGCCGCTCTCCCCGACGATGCCTAACGTTTCTCCTTTGTAAACAACAAACGATAAATCGTCAACCGCTTTCACTTGACCAATTTGTTTATTAAACAAACCGGCTGTAATTGGAAAATATTTTTTTAACCCTTTAACTTGTAGTAACGGTTCGTTCATGGGTGGCACTTTCCTCCTTTTCATACAAAAAGCAACGTGCGCGATGTCCTTGTTCTACTTCGTATAAATCAGGATTTTGGGAAAAGCACCTCTCAAATGCTTGTTCGCATCTTGCCGCAAAACGACAACCATATTTAATCGAACCTGGCTTTGGCACGCTTCCTGGAATACAATACAACCGTTCCTTTCTGTCACGAATATCCGGAACGGAACGAATGAGTCCAATCGTATATGGATGTTTTGGTCGGCGGAAAATCGTCTGAACATCGCCTTCTTCAATGATTTTTCCTGCGTACATGACAACGACGCGATGACACATTTCGGCTACAACTCCTAAATCGTGCGTAATCATCATAATCGCTGTGCCGAATTGCTCATTTAACTGCTTCATCAAATGCAAAATTTGCGCCTGAATCGTCACGTCTAAAGCGGTCGTTGGCTCATCTGCAATTAATAGCGCTGGATTACAAACCATCGCCATCGCAATCATGACGCGCTGTCGCATCCCTCCTGATAGCTGATGCGGATATTCATCAAGCATCTCCTCAGCACGAGGCAAGCCGACAAGCTTTAACATATCCATCGCCCGCTGCCGCGCTTCCCTTTTGCTCACTTTTTGATGTATACGAATCGCTTCAATCATTTGATTGCCAATCGTAAAAAGCGGGTTTAATGACGTCATCGGCTCTTGGAAAATCATCGCAATTTCATTTCCGCGTATTTCTTTCATCCGTTTTTCTGATGCTAATACAATGTTTTCATCTTTAAACCATATTTCACCATCCGTAATTTTACCGATCCCTTTTGGCAATAGCCCCATAATCGAGAGGGAAGTGACACTCTTTCCACACCCTGACTCTCCTACCACACCTAAAATTTCGCCCTTATTTATGTAAAAATCTACGCCATCCACCGCAGGAACTTCCCCGTCATCTGTAAAAAAGCATGTTCTCAAGCTTTTTACCCGTAAAATTGCTTCATCCCCCACGGAAGCCCCTCCTTCTTGTATACAGAAAATTTATATTTTTGAAATAACTTTTATTGTTACGTTTCAAATTATTACTCACATTTCGCACCCTCTCGACAAAAATCGGGAGGATTTTTTTATCTTCCT
>NZ_DAITON010000041.1:0-16656 GCF_036834105.1 Anoxybacillus sp.
CGATGTGCCGAGATGATGAAAAAAAGCTTGTCGTATGTCCGACAAGCTTTTTCATTACTACCGTTCGATGGTTGCTTTTCTTTTCGTAAAGTCGACGTTCGGATAGTAGCGATTTTTCACGAGCACGTTCGGCCCTAAACATTTCACCGCAGGGCAATGACAGTTCAACGATTTCGCTAAATGTGATGTCATCCATCTATCATAAGCAGAAAGAAGCGAGTCGGTTTGAATGTTGCCGAGCGTTGGCTCATCACCAAAATCAGTAACAATAATGTCACCTGTAAAAATGTTCACATTTAATCGCGACCGGCCATCTGGATCGTTGCGCACCGTCACATTTTTGCTTTCGTATAAACGCTTTAACAACGCTAAATCTTCCTCATTGTCGCTGCACGGATAAAACGGTAACGTACCAAACAACATCCACACGTTTTCATCCCGTATATCGAGCAAATGATGAATCGTTTCGCGCAGTTCATCGAGCGTTAATGTTTCTAAGTTGCTCGCAAAATCGCTCGGATACATCGGATGCACTTCATGTCGTTTACAGCCCATGTCGTTTACAATTTGGCGATGAATCGTTTCTATATGTGGACGTGTTCGTTTATTTAACATCGTCTCGGCGGACACGATGATTCCCGTACGTGAAATCGCCCGTGCATTTTCAATCATGCGCATAAAATAACGCTCGCGCTGTGCGACAGTCGGCTTTTTTTCCATCATCGCAAAGCCGCCTTCAACGAAATCGTCGATCGTACCCCAATTGTGCGAAATGTGCAAAACATCTAAGTAAGGAATAATTTTTTCATATCGTTCTAAGTCGAGTGTTAAATTTGAGTTTATTTGTGTGCGCACCCCGCGCTCGTGTGCATATTTTAACAACGGCACGACGTATTGTTCGACAGACTTGAGCGAAAGCATCGGCTCGCCGCCTGTAATGCTTAACGAGCGCAAATGTGGAATTTCATCGAGGCGGCGAAGAAGAAGATCGAGAGGTAGCGCCTCAGGGTCTTTCGTGCGCAATGTATAACCGACAGCGCAATGTTCACAGCGCATATTGCAAAGGGTCGTTGTTGTAAACTCAATATTCGTTAACTGCATACTTCCATACTGTTCGACGTCCATATATGCTTCCCACGGATCAAATGTAGGGGAAATCGGTTGACGCAATAATGTTCCCATAACGAATCTCCTTTATTTTAAAAAGTAGGACTAACGATAATTATGCAAAGTGAACGGAATCGTTGTCAATGATGTTTCGATCGTGTACGATAAAGAAAAAGCGAGGTGACAACGTTGGGCAACGCGGTATCGGATCAAAATCTACAACTAACATATTTAAAAACGCGCTTAAATATGTTTCTCGAAGTGCTTGAAGCCATCGATCCAGAAACGACGGAGTTAGAAGATATTGACCGTCTTATTCAAATGATTGATGATTTAGAAATGAAATACGAGCGGTTTAAAAAAGATTGGGAAAAAAGTCGCTAAGCGGCTTTTTTTCGCGTTTGAAAAAGATGTATAATACAAGTGGAGAATTCGAAAAATTGTTACATATTGAACAAAGGGGAAGGGTTATAGGATGGAAAAGTTTCAAGAGAGTATGTACAAGCTAATCGTTGAGACGTCAACAAAATTGCCGAAAGATGTACGCCGCGCCATCGCTAAGGCGAAGATGCGTGAAAATGCTGGAACGAGGGCGGCCATGTCGCTTGCTACGATCGTACAAAACATTCAAATGGCAGATGAAAATGTATCACCGATTTGTCAAGATACGGGACTGCCGACGTTTAAAATTAAAGTCCCTGTAGGCGTCAATCAAATGGAAATGAAAGAAGCGATTCGTCGAGCGATCGCTGAAGCAACGAAAGACGGCAAATTGCGTCCAAACTCCGTTGATTCATTAACAGGTGAAAATAGCGGTGATAATTTAGGGATCGGACTGCCTGTTGTGAAATTTGAGCAATGGGAAAAAGATTATATTGATGTTCGTTTAATTTTAAAAGGTGGCGGCTGTGAAAATAAAAACATTCAATATAGCTTGCCATGTGAATTAGAAGGACTCGGTCGCGCAGGTCGCGATTTAGATGGCATTCGCAAATGTATTTTACATGCGGTATATCAAGCACAAGGACAAGGATGTAGCGCTGGATTTATTGGCGTCGGCATCGGTGGTGACCGTTCCGCTGGATACGACTTGGCGAAGGAACAACTATTCCGTTCTGTTGACGACGTCAACCCGAACGAAGACTTGCGCAAATTAGAAGAATACATTATGGAAGCAGCGAATAAACTCGGGATCGGCACGATGGGCTTTGGTGGTGAAACGACGTTGCTCGGCTGTAAAATCGGCGTCATGCACCGCATCCCCGCAAGCTTTTTCGTTTCTGTTGCATATAACTGTTGGGCGTTTCGACGTTTAGGAGTAAAAGTCAACCCAGAAACAGGTGACATTCAAGAATGGCTCTATCAAGAAGGCGACGACGTCGATTTTGCTAAAGAGCTAGAAAAAGTAGCGCAGTCTGTACAGACAGAAGGGCGAGAAATCGTTTTAGAAGCACCGCTGACAGAAGAACAAGTGCGAAATTTGAAAGTGGGCGATGTTGTCCGCATTAACGGCATGATGTACACAGGACGCGACGCGATTCATAAACATTTAATGGATCATGATGCTCCTGTCGATTTAAACGGTCAAATCATTTACCACTGTGGACCGGTCATGTTAAAAGATGAAAATGGAAAATGGCATGTGAAAGCTGCTGGTCCAACAACGAGCATTCGCGAAGAACCGTACCAAGGAGACATCATGAAAAAATTCGGCATTCGCGCCGTCATCGGAAAAGGTGGCATGGGTGCGAAGACGCTTGCCGCATTAAAAGAACACGGTGGCGTGTACTTGAACGCCATCGGTGGTGCCGCGCAATATTATGCTGACTGCATTCAATCTGTTGAAGGGGTTGACTTTTTAGAATTTGGTATTCCAGAAGCGATGTGGCATTTGCGTGTGAAAGATTTTACAGCGGTTGTGACGATGGATTCACACGGAAACAGCCTGCATGAAGACGTTGAAAAATCTTCGCTTGAAAAATTAGCCCAATTTAAAGAACGTGTATTTTAATGGAAATCCGTCTAGCGATGAGCTAGGCGGGTTTTTTATGTCCCTTTTTGCACAACCTATCATTGAAATGAATACGGAGGTGCAAGCAGTGAAAAAAACGATGATGTTGCTTTTCTTCTTTTTATGTTTGCCGCTCAGTCAAGTGGAGGCGATGTCGTGGGGGTTTAAGAGAAGTGAAAATCACATTCCCCCTTCTGCGGGAAAACCGTTAGACGAACTACTTGCCAAATACGATGCGTTTTATTTAGGAGACCCGACAAAAAAATATATTTACTTAACGTTTGATAACGGATATGAAAATGGCTATACGGCACAAATTTTAGACGTCCTAAAACAAAAAAAAGTTCCGGCGACGTTTTTCGTGACCGGTCATTATTTACAATCGGCTCCTGATTTAGTAAAACGAATGGTGAACGAAGGTCATATTGTCGGCAACCACTCATGGCATCATCCCGATTTAACGACGGTGAGTGATGAAAAGTTGCGTGAGGAGCTTGAAATGGTCAGAAAAAAAACAGAGCTGTTGACGGGGCAAAAGCATATGCGCTACCTTCGTCCCCCAAGAGGAATTTTCAATGAACGGACGCTTGCTATTGCGCGCGAGCTTGGTTATTACCATGTGTTTTGGTCGTTGGCGTTTGTCGATTGGCACGTTCACGATCAAAAAGGTTGGCCGTATGCTTACAACTATGTCATGAAGCAAATTCATCCCGGTGCGATTATATTGCTGCATACAGTGTCCAAAGACAATGCGGATGCGCTTGCAAAAATCATTGACGACTTGCGAAAAGAAGGATATGTTTTTAAAAGCTTAGACGATTTGATGATACAAAAAATGAACGTCCCTACTTGGCTTTTTTCCCTTTGACGATGTGCAAAGGGATTTGTTTCGTTATAATAGAAGGAAAAAAGGTAGGAATCGAGATGTGGCAACAACGAATCGAAGTAGAAGCTCCGTATGACTTTTCCCGCGTATTAGAGCGGCTAGCGCAAGACCCGTTATCCGCAGTAGACAGCGAAAAGCAACAACTAGCTATGCCGCTTTATATAAACGAAACTCCTGTTGTTGTTTCTGTTCGCGGCATCGGAATAAAACAAGCGCCGGCTTTTCTTGTTGAAGCGAACTATCCGGAGTTAAAAGATGCGATATTAGAGCGTCTTTCGCGCATATTGCATTGGGATCGCTCTCTTTTGCCAATTCACGAGCATTTTTTGCAAACAGAGTTGCGGGACATTTTTCTTGAACACGAAGGAACGCCGCTTGTGTTAGAGGCGGATGTATACTTTTGCCTCATCAAATGTATTATTCACCAGCAGCTACATATGAAAGTGGCGTACAAAATGACCGAGCGGTTTGTAAAAACGTTCGGTCGGGAAATGGACGGGCTTTGGTTTTATCCACGCCCCGAACAAATTGCTCGCTTATCGTACGACGAACTGAAAGCGTTGCAGTTTAGCCAAAAAAAGGCGGAATATATTATCGACGTTTCACGGCTTGTGGCAGAAGGAAAATTAGCGCTTGAGAAGCTAGCGGAGGCGACCGATGAAGAAGTGATGAACACGTTGCTTCCGTTGCGCGGCGTCGGTCCATGGACGGTACAAAACTTTTTGTTATTTGGGCTAGGTCGCCCGAATTTATTTCCGAAAGCAGATATCGGCTTACAGCGAGCGGTGCAAAAATTGCTTTCATTAGAAACGAAGCCTTCGCTGGCGCAAATGGAGGCGCTAAGCAAACGATGGGAGCCGTATTTAAGCTATGCGTCGCTTTATTTATGGAGAAGCATTGAATAGGAGAGAGAACGATGTTACAACAAGGACAACAATTTCCACTAACGATTAAACGGTTAGGGATCAACGGAGAAGGAGTCGGCTATTTTAAAAAACAAGTCGTGTTCGTTCCGGGGGCGCTTTCGGGAGAAGAAGTTGTCGTTCAAGCGACAAACGTATATCCGACGTATACCGAAGGGAAAATCGTGCGCATTCGCAAACGCTCCCCGCACCGCGTCAAACCGCTTTGTCCTGTTTATGACCAATGCGGTGGCTGCCAGCTGCAGCATCTTGACTATAACGCGCAACTCGAAGCGAAGCGCGATATCGTCATTCAAGCGCTAGAACGCCATAGTCGGTTGGATATCGAGGCGCTTGACATTCGCCCGACGATTGGAATGGACGACCCGTGGCACTATCGCAACAAAAGCCAATTTCAAGTGGGAGTGAAAAAAGGACGCGTCATCGCCGGGCTTTACAGCATGAACTCGCATGAACTGATTGACATTGACCGTTGCTTCATCCAGCATGACGCGACCAATCGCGTGACAACGGTCGTGAAAACGATTTTACAAGATTTACGCATTCCAATTTATCACGAACGGAAAAAAACGGGTGTCGTGCGTACAATTGTGGCTCGCGTTGGATTTTTTACAGGCGATGTACAATTAGTCATCGTGACAGCGACGAAAGAACTGCCGCGTAAAGAACTGTTCGTAGCGGAAGTGAAGCGGCGTTTGCCAGAAGTAAAATCAATCGCACAAAACATCAACGGGCAAAAAACGTCGCTTATTTTTGGTGATGAAACGGTCGTTCTTGCAGGCGAGCCGTACATTCAAGAAGTGCTTGGCGATTTTTCATTTGAACTATCCGCCCGCGCTTTTTTCCAGCTCAACCCGATTCAAACGGTGAAGCTATATGATGAAGTGAAAAAAGCAGCCGCGCTCACGAAAAACGAACGCGTCGTCGATGCGTATTGCGGCGTCGGCACGATCGGGCTTTGGCTTGCTCGTGAGGCGAAAGAAGTGCTCGGTATGGACACGATTCCAGAAGCGATTGACGATGCGCGCCAAAATGCCGAACGACACGGCTTTACAAACGTCACATATGCGGTCGGAAAAGCGGAGGAGCTATTACCAAAATGGGTGAAAGAAGGATGGAAACCCGACGTCATCGTCGTCGACCCACCGCGAACGGGCTGCGACCACGCTTTACTAAAAACGATGTTACAAGTGAAACCAAAAACGATTGTGTACGTTTCCTGTAACCCATCGAGCCTCGCCCGCGACATCGACACACTCGCGAAACAATACCGTGTCGAATACATCCAACCGTTCGACCTTTTCCCACATACCGCGCATGTGGAGAGTGTGGCGAAGTTGGTGAGGAGAGGAAAGTAATGGATGAATTATTGCATTGCATTGAAAAATATCTCAACGGTGAATTATCAGCAGAACAATTTTCTTATGAATTTCCCTCGATATATCTATTCTATATGCATGAGAGGAACATTGATGAGCAGTATGTCGATGCACTTGATGATATTTCTGAAGCTTGTGGTTGGTACGAACCGAATCCTCTACATAGGCAAGATGACGATGGCTACATTGGGGAGGAAGAACTAAGGGAAATTATTTTGGAGAAGTATCAATGGTTAAAAAGCACATAACCGAACATGGTTACGTGCTTTTTATGTTTTTATCGTTAAAAATGGGGCATGATTGATCACTTTCGGCATTTATACGTAATTTCAACAATTTCATCGGTGGTGACATAAAACATATCATCAAAGTCATCTGCGCGTTGGCAAAAATATTTTGGTTCAGTCGGAAACACTTCCAAAACAGTGACCTCTGTTCCGTCTTTTAGCCGTACAACATCCAATTCTTCCACAATCATTTGTTTCTCTCTCGTTTTTCGTTAAGGATGGTGATTGATTTTATTTCGTTTTCCGATACGCCAAAAACATAGCCTTTTCCTTTTGTTTCTTCGTTTGTAATTGTTAAGCTGTCTATTCCATCCTCATTATCCTCTCCGTCGCAGTAATCCAGGACGTATCCTTCCAACACATCTCCATCTTTAAATACAATTCGTACGTCTTTCCCAACATATTCCCATAATCTCATAGTGACTCTCCTTTTCTTTATTTTTTTTCGAACGTTCAATTTAAAATTAAAACAGCTTTAACTGCTCTGAATTGTGCATAAGCTCATGAAGTTTATCGACAACAGGGGCATTGTTGGTATTTATCATTATTTGAATGTCATCCATATCCTTGATTGTGTAAAATTGTTTAGCAGGGATAAAATATACTAATACTTTTTTGTTTAGCTTGGCAAGATTGATAATGTTATTCAATGTTCCTTTACTTTGCCCATTCCAAATCATAAAACCGTAATCTGCATTTTTCGCCATTTCTATATCTTTTGCCGCATAGTAATCAAATCCTTTTGTATTTGGTTCAACCTCCACCTTTTCTACTTCCCATTGTCCGATATTGTTTCTTGCTTTTCCATTTGTTGCATAAACTTTAACATTTCGATAATTCAACGAATGTAAAAACTTTTGTACTTGCTTATCGACTCCATTCGCATCTCCGACCAAAACAGTGAAATTGTTGTTTATAATGTTGGACAATCTTTCTTTTACTTGTTTATTCAAAATGGAAACTGCCCGTGGACCAGCGACGAATACTTTCATTTTAATTCACCTTCTTGTTTTTGTTATTGTGAGGACGTATACATTTTTAACATTCTCATCGGTTTTTAGCACTCTCACAGTTTCATGCAATGTTGCTCCGCTTGAGTATAAATCGTCCACAACTAATATATTGACCACTTTTAAAAATCTCTTGTTTCGCACAATTGAACCGGATAGTTCCTTTTTATCTGATTTGTCTAAATTTTTCGATTGATAAGTATTTATTTTTTCTAATACGTCATCATATGAGGGTACATGTAAGTAATTCGCAATTTGTTTGCTCAGTTCAAAAACGGGTTGGAACGTCCTGTTACGATTAGATGGAGGAACTGGGAGAACCACATTTACTTCTTTTACAGCATTCCAACGAGAAATAAATTGTACGATAAGAGCCATCATTTCATCTAGTTTCGTCCTGTCTTGATTATACTTGAATTGATACAATAACTCACCTAAATAACTTCTAGTTGTTTGAAAACGGTTGTGCCCCCATTCGTCGATACCGATGAATTCGCTTGTAATTGAATGATAATCTAGGGCATATCCTTCTTTCCAAATACCAACTAACCGAATAGGATTGATTTTGCGCAACAAGCTCCCCTCCCACGTTCTCGTTTTCCATATTTCTTCGACAATAGCTGTCAAATTCCTTGTATATTATTGTAAAAATATGCAAAAGAAAATCGAAAGTTTGCTTAGCGCTGTGGAAGAAAGCAGAAGTGAAATGAGATAATCATTTATTTTATGAAAAATGATCGCTTTTTGTTTTACACATTGCGTGAACAAGTTATAATTAGATTTGGAAATAAAAAGGAGGTATACGATGCTTACAGGTGAATTGCGCAATAAAGTCGATAAAATATGGGAAACGTTTTGGACGGGGGGAATTACAAACCCGCTAACCGTCATTGAACAGTTTACCTATTTGTTGTTTATGAAAGGTCTTGATGAAGCAGAAACGTATCGTGAACAAGAGGCGGCTATATTAGGTGTTGGTTTTGAACGGATGTTTCCAGAAGATAAGCAGCACCTTCGTTGGAGCAAATTTAAAAATTTAGAAGCATCGCAAATGTACGACATTGTATCGAACGAAGTGTTCCCGTTTATTAAAAGTTTGCATGGCAATAAAAATTCAGCGTACGCGAAATATATGAGCGATGCCATTTTTATGATTCCGACGCCACAAATGCTTGCGAAAATTGTCGATGGCATTGATAACATTCCGATGAAAGACCGCGATACAAAAGGGGATTTATACGAATATTTATTATCAAAAATCGCAACGGCAGGAACGAACGGTCAATTCCGTACGCCGCGCCATATTATCGAGATGATCGTCGACTTGATGAAACCGACTCCAGAAGATATGATCGTCGATCCAGCGGCAGGTTCAGCAGGATTTTTAGTGGCGGCGGGCGAATATTTGCGCAAAAACCATGCGGATTTATTTTTGGTGCAAGGATTAAAAGAACATTTTCATAACGATATGTTCCACGGCTTTGATATGGATCGCACGATGTTGCGTATTGGTGCAATGAATATGATGCTTCATGGCATTGAAAATCCGAATATTGAATATCGCGATTCCCTTTCCGAGCAAAATAAAGATAACGAGAAATATACGCTCGTTCTTGCCAACCCACCATTTAAAGGTTCGTTAGATTACGAAGCAGTTTCAAGCGACCTGCTGAAAATTACAAGAACGAAAAAAACAGAGCTATTGTTTTTAGCATTATTTTTGCGCATTTTGAAAAAAGGTGGACGTTGTGCCTGTATCGTTCCAGATGGGGTACTGTTCGGAAGCTCAACTGCCCATAAAGCGATTCGGAAAGAAATTGTCGAAAACCATAAGCTTGAAGCAATTATTTCGATGCCAAGCGGCGTGTTCAAACCGTACGCTGGTGTTTCGACGGCAATTATGATTTTCACAAAAACAGGCGTCGGCGGAACAGATCACGTCTGGTTTTACGACATGAAAGCCGATGGCTACTCATTGGACGACAAACGCAATCCAATTGAAGACAACGACATTCCCGACATCATTGAACGATTCCATAACCGTGAAGCAGAAAAAAAACGGAAGCGCACAGAGCAGTCGTTTTTCGTGCCGATAGAAGAAATTCGTGAAAATGAATATGATTTGTCGATTAACAAGTACAGAGAGATCGAGTATGAAGAAGTGCAGTATGAAGCGCCGAGTGTGATATTTGAAAGAGTGGAAGCGTTGGAAAAAGAGATTATGCAAGGATTACAAGAGTTGAAAAAGATGATTAGAGGGTAGTGTGAAGTTCTATGAATTTTAGAACATATAAGTTAAAAGATATAGGTGAAGTAATTACAGGAAATACACCTAGTAAAAGTAATAGTGAGTTTTATGATTCAAAGGATGTTATGTTTATCAAACCCGATGATTTGTATATAGATAGAATAACAATGTTAAACGAATCGAAAGAGTACTTATCTAATAAGGGTGCTGAACATGCTCGCATTTTGCCACAAGGTAGTGTTTTAGTTACATGTATTGGGATTATAGGTAAAATTGGTATACTAAAACAAGAAATGGCAGCATTTAATCAACAAATAAATGCTATTGTCCCTAATAAAAATATAGTCAATGAAAAGTACTTAGCTTATAAAATATGGAATGATAGAAAAAAACTTCAGCGTATAGCAAATGCACCTGTAGTTCCAATTATTAATAAAAGGCAATTTTCAGACTTCCAAATTGAGATACCTCCGATAGATTATCAACTCAAAGTTGTTGACGTTTTAGACAAAGCCCAAGAACTTATCGACAAACGAAAAGCCCAAATTGAAGCGTTAGACCAGTTAATGCAAAGTGTGTTTTTGGAGATGTTTGGGGATTTAAAAGGGAGACAGGTATCTTTAAGTGAACTATGCTATATTAATCCTTCAAAAAAAGAAATAGAGAATATGGATAAAAACCTTCCTGTTACATTTTTACCGATGGCAAATGTATCAGAGAATGGAGAACTCAATCTTTCTGAAAGTAGGCTAATAAAAGAAGTTTTCGATAGTTTTACTTATTTTCGGGAAGGGGATGTTCTGTTCGCAAAAATAACCCCTTGTATGGAAAATGGAAAAGGGGCAATAGCACGCAAATTAATAAATAATATAGGGTTTGGCTCAACAGAATTTCATGTTTTAAGACCAAAAGAGAATGTCAATAGCACATGGCTATATTATTTAACGAGTTTACAGTCTTTTCGGAAGCAAGCAGAAATGAATATGACTGGTAGTGCTGGTCAGAAACGTGTGCCAAAACAATTCTTTAGCAAATATAAAGTGGTGTTACCTCCTATCGAACGTCAAAATCAATTTGCCGAAATAGTACAGAAAATACAAGTTCAAAAAGAGGTGATGAAGAAAAGCCTAACCGAACTCGAAAACAATTTCAACTCCCTCATGCAACGGGCGTTTAGGGGAGAGTTGTTCAACGATTAGTAAATGTAAAAGAAATTCGTGCTGGTCAAGGGAGGGGATTGAGTGTTATCTAACTTTCATTTTTTAGTAGGCAAGCCCCATTACGAAAGCTTTGCGTCTGCGTGTGTGGAGGCAGAGAAAAGTTTGGTTGTGAGTCCGGCGACGTGCGCGATTTTGACGCGCCGCGCGCTCGAGCTTGCGGTGAAGTGGGTGTACAGCTTTGATAGCGCGTTAAAAGCACCGTATCAAGACAATTTATCGAGCTTAATTCACGATCACGGGTTTATGGCAATTATTGACGAAGAGTTGTTGCCGCTGTTGCGCTATATTGTGAAGCTAGGAAACGTTGCGGTTCATACAAATGCGATGATTACGAGGGAAGAAGCGATTCTTTCGTTGCATCATCTTCATCAATTTGTTTCTTGGATTGACTATTGTTATTCCGATGAATATACCGCGACAGACTTTGACGAATCGCTGCTGCAAATGGGTGAGGAGAAGCGTGAACGTCCAGAGGAGCTAAAAGATTTATATGAACGGTTAAGCTCGAAAGACAAACGTCTTGAAGAAATGATGAAAGAAAACGAAAAACTTCGCGCGCTTCTTACCGCTAAAAGGGAAGAAAATACGAAAGAGTACGATTTCCAAGTTGACGAGTTAAGTGAATATGAAACAAGAAAGAAATATATTGATCTCGACTTGAAACTGGCAGGTTGGGAGTTTAAAAAAGACGTTGTTGAGGAATATCCTGTCGTTGGCATGCCGAATCAAGAAGGAGTCGGTTATGTCGACTACGTCCTTTTTGGCGATAACGGGAAGCCACTTGCGGTTATCGAAGCGAAACGGACAACCACTGACCCGAACAAAGGAAAACAACAGGCGAAGTTGTACGCCGACTGCATCGAAAACATGCACGGTCAACGCCCGATTATTTTTTACACAAACGGTTTTGAAACGTACATTTGGGACGACCTTAACTATCCGGCGCGGAAAGTTTCTGGTTTTTACAATAAAGAAGAGTTAAGTTTACTCATCGATCGTCGGACGATGAAAAAGCCTTTTAACTATGTGCAAATTGACGAAAACATCATCAACCGTTACTATCAAAAAGAAGCGGCGTTAGCTGTATGCGATGCGCTCGAGAAAAAACAGCGCAAAGCGTTGCTTGTTATGGCGACGGGGAGTGGCAAAACGCGAACAGCGATCGCGATTGTTGATGTGCTTATGCGTCACAATTGGGTAAAAAATGTTTTATTTTTAGCTGATCGGAAAACGCTTGTCACGCAGGCGAAAAATAACTTCAGTCACCTGCTTCCGAATTTAACGCTATGTAATTTGCTTGACAACAAAGATAACCCAGAAGAAAGCCGTATGGTATTTTCGACATATCCAACGATGATGAATGCGATTGACGAAGCGAAGCGAAAAGACGGCAAACGCCTCTTTACCGTCGGACATTTTGACTTAATTATCGTCGATGAATCGCATCGCAGCATTTATAAAAAATATCGGGCGATTTTTGACTACTTTGACGCAATATTGCTCGGGCTGACCGCCACACCAAAAGATGAAATTGACCGCAATACGTATGAAGTGTTTGATTTAGAAAACGGTGTGCCGACCTATGCCTATGAGTTAGATCAAGCGGTGAAAGACGGATATTTAGTCGATTATCGGACGATTGAAACAACGCTGAAGTTTCTTGAAGAAGGCATTCGTTACGATGACTTATCTGATGAAGAAAAAGAACGATATGAAGAAACGTTTGACGACGAAGTGGGCGAGGATATTGACAGTGCCGCATTAAACGAATGGCTGTTTAACGATGATACGATTGATACAGTATTAAGAAATTTAATGGAGAAAGGAATTCGCGTCGAAGGTGGGGACAAACTCGGCAAAACGATTATTTTTGCGAAAAATCACCGCCACGCAGAACGGATTGTCGAGCGTTTCGATCGATTGTATCCTGAATATAAAGGCGGCTTTGCGCGCGTCATTGATTATAGCGTCAATTACTACCAAACGTTAATTGATGATTTTTCAGATCGAAACAAATTACCGCAAATTGCCGTGTCCGTTGATATGCTTGACACAGGAGTTGATATTCCAGAAGTCGTCAATCTTGTCTTTTTCAAAAAGGTACGTTCGAAAGCGAAGTTTTGGCAAATGATCGGACGCGGTACGCGTTTATGTAAAGATTTATTAGGCATCGGTCAAGATAAAACGCATTTTCTTATTTTTGATTACTGTGGGAACTTTGAGTTTTTCCGCGAAAACCCGAAAGGAATCGACGGGGAGATAGGAGAGAGTTTAACGGAGCGTTTGTTTAACGCCAAAGTTGAAATGATTAAAGAGCTCCAACATTTACGTTACCAAGAGGAAGAATATATTGCTTATCGCAACGAATTAATTGATGATGTACTTGTACAAATCAAGAAGTTAAACGAAGAAAGCTTTCGTGTAAGGCAATCCATTCAATATGTGCATAAGTTTAAAAACCGCGCGAATTGGGATTCGTTGACGGCGGTAGATGTCAATGAGCTTCAACAATACATTGCGCCGCTTATTGTTCCGCTTAGTGATGATGAATTTGCAAAGCGGTTTGATTTACTTATGTATACGATTGAACTAGCAAAACTGCAAACGAAAAATGCCACAAAACCGATTCGTAGTGCGATTCGCACCGCAGAGGCGTTATCTAAGCTCGGTTCAATTCCTCAAGTCGCGGAACAAAAATATATTATTGAAAAAGTGCAGACGGAAGAGTTTTGGAAAGAAGCGGATCTTTTTGAACTAGAAGCTGTTCGTGAAGCGTTGCGTGAATTAGTGAAATTTCTGGAACGAGAAACGAGAAAAATTTACTACACGAATTTCAAAGATCAAGTGTTGGAAGTGAAAGAAAATGGCTCGATGTTAGAAGTAAATGACTTAAGAAATTATCGCAAAAAAGTCGAGCATTACCTTCACGAACATCGCGACCAGTTAGCGATTTACAAACTGCGCCATAATAAAAAGTTAACGGTACAAGATTTACGCACGTTAGAACATATTCTTTGGAACGAACTCGGGACGAAAGCCGATTATGAAAAAGAATTTGGGGATACACCCATTATGAAACTTGTGCGCAAAACGGTCGGGCTTGACCCACAAGCAGCTAACGAGGCATTTTCCGAATTTTTATCAAACGAACGGCTAAACATTCACCAAAGCCGCTTTGTCAAATTGATCGTTGATTACTTTGTGAAAAATGGCGTGATGGACAAAAAAGTATTGCAAGAAGAACCGTTTAAAACGGTCGGAAGCATTGTCGATTTGTTTAAAGATAACTTAGATGATGCACGTAAAATTATTAGCATTATCGATGAGATTAATCGAAATTCAGAAGATATTGTCGGAGCATAGGACGATTTAACTTTTCCGCTTTTTTCGTATAAAAAAGCCAAAACAAATCCCCAGAGAGCGCGCTGTTTGTTCTCTGGGGGTATTAGTGGCGTAAATATTTTTCTAACGCTTCTACATCATTTGCATCGGTTAATATGCTTAAAGCCCAATTGTAAGGAGATTCGTGAAAGCCCATTGGATCAATCATTAACGAACGAACAACACCTGACTTTTTGATAAGCTCTTTTGCTTCAGTTTCACATTTTTCAAATTCGACAATAAGTTCACGAATAATATGCTGAACCATAATTTCGATTTCTTTTGGAATGGTCATAGACATGAGCCCCTTTGCACTTTTATGCATAGTCATCGCACCATACACGAAAAGCGACATCATCGATATGCTATTATTTCTCCATTTTCTTCGCCAAATCAGCAACCTCGCTAATTGTAAGCCCTGTTCGTTTTGCAATTTCGTGAATCGGTAGTACGTCTAATAAATTTTTTGCTATTTCAAGTGTTTTTTCGTGCACTTCTTTTTCTTGCTCAAACTCTTCGACAAGTAAGCGCATGACTTTGTTCATTTTCATCCACTCCTTTATTTTTTGTGCATATTGTTCGTCAATAAACTTATCGGTAGCGGTTAAAATGCCAGCAATGACGTGCAATTGTGTTTGTTCGTTGTGAATATTTTTTGCCAATTCAATCGTTTTTTCAATCATCATTTGTCGGTCAAAACGGCTATGCATAAGCGGAACGAGAATGAGCTTCATCGTTTCCTCTTCTGTTAGCGGTTCATTGTTGCAAATTTTTTCTTCGATCGTTGCAAAAATTGCATCACCGTTGTACTCAGAAAGCAACACGGCTTTGGAAGAAATACATCACCAGCGTAAAATTGTTCATATTTTCGTGTGACATCACTTGTATAAATGACCACGATACGAATGTGTCTCAGTTGTTTTTCTTGTTTATAGTATGTGTACAAAATCCGGTAAGCATAATCGAGGTATTTCAGATGATTGTCGATAAACCGTTCATTGCTTTCGTATTCGAGTAGGAGAATAGAATCGTCTTCGAGAAGAAATAATGTGTCAGAACGCTTTTCATCAGCTCGCACCGCTGGGAATTCGCTCGGCAGAAGCGCTTTAATTTTCGGAAGATCATGGAGGCCGTACACATCAAGCGCTTGATTACGATACAATTCGCTTAGCGATTTAAACAAAATATCTTTAGCGTGATACGATATTCCGTGCGCCATTTTGTTGCCCTCCGCTTTTTACTATTATTATACCTGTTGTCTCCTTTCATTGTCATCATTTGTTAGAATTTTGTCATAACAATCCGTCACCGCAGTGTTGTTAAGGAAAATGGGGTATACTGAAAAACAAATGGAACTACAATTTTTGTGTATGGAGTGAGAAGCAGTGAAAAAAGAACAAGTGTTGGACAGGAACATTTCATGGGGGCAGGAAATATGTTGAACACAAATTGGAACTTTGATAATAGCTACGCTCGTTTACCTGAGCGATTTTTTACGAGGCTTCATCCAACGCCTGTTCGTGATCCGAAGCTTGTTGTGCTCAATCGTTCGCTTGCGGAGGAGCTTGGATTAAATAGAGAGGCGTTGGCGAGTGAAGAAGGAGTGGCGGTGTTTGCGGGAAATCGTGTGCCAGAAGGGGCAGAACCTTTGGCGCAGGCGTATGCAGGGCATCAGTTTGGGTATTTTAATATGCTTGGCGACGGGCGAGCTATTTTGCTTGGGGAGCATGTGACGCCAAGTGGAGAACGGGTGGATATTCAGCTAAAAGGTTCGGGGCGGACGCCGTATTCGCGTGGTGGGGATGGTCGAGCGGCGCTTGGACCGATGCTTCGGGAGTATATCATTAGCGAGGCGATGGACGCGCTTCGGATTCCGACGACGAGAAGTTTAGCGGTCGTGACGACAGGGGAAGTGGTGATACGAGAGACGGAACTTCCAGGGGCGATTTTGACGCGCGTAGCTGCGAGCCATGTACGTGTCGGGACGTTTCAATATGCGGCACGCTTTTTATCTAAAGAGGAATTGCAAGCGTTAGCCGATTATGCGATCGAGCGGCATTATCCAAACGGAGAACAGACGTCCAATCGCTATGCTTTTTTGCTTGAAGAAGTGATGAAAAAGCAGGCGGCGCTTGTGGCAAAGTGGCAGTTAGTCGGGTTTATTCATGGGGTGATGAACACCGATAATATGACGATTAGCGGCG
>NZ_DAITON010000042.1:0-5555 GCF_036834105.1 Anoxybacillus sp.
AGGAGGCTTTAACGATGAAAAGGTGGTTTACGATATTTACCTTATTGTTGTTTATTATTCCATCGGTTAGTTTCGCTGATGCGATTGAAGGGGATGTCATCATTACACTCGGTGAAAACTTAACAGAGCAGCAAAAACAACAAATATTGAAAGAGATGAACGCACCAGATAACGCTGAAATCATTACAGTTTCAAATGCGGAAGAGCATAAATATCTCGGCGGCATCATTCCGAAAGGACAAATTGGAACGAAAGCCATTTCATCATCGAAAATTACCATTGGAGCGCCCGGCTCGGGGTTACAAGTCGAGACGAACAACATCAACTGGGTAACAAAAGAAATGTATATGAACGCGCTCATTACGGCGGGGGTGAAAGATGCCGTCATTTACATTACTGCACCATTTCCTGTATCAGGGACGGCTGCGCTGACAGGATTAATGAAAGCATATGAACTTTCTTCAAACGAGGTCATTCCTGACGAAGTGAAAAAAGTGGCAAATGAAGAAATGGTGAAGACAGCGCAACTCGGTGAATCAATCGGCAACGACAAAGCTGTAGCGTTGCTTGCAAAGATTAAAGAAGAAATTGCGAAAAATCCTCCAAAAACTGATGCCGACATGCGTGCGCTTATTGAACGAATCGCTCAAGAGCTTGGCATTACGTTAACGGAAGACGAAATCAATAGCTTACTTTCTTTATTTATCAAAATGAAAAATGTCAACATCGATTGGAATCAAGTAAATGAACAGTTGGCTCAAGCGAAAGACAAGCTATCAGCCTTTTTGCAAACAGAAGAAGGTCGAACGTTCATTCAGCGCATCGTTGACATTTTACGTGAAATATGGAATGCGCTCCGCGGTGCGTTTGGAGCATAAAAATAACCGAGGCGGTTGCCTCGGTTATTTTTTCACCCTCGTTTTTAGCGGCAAGTCGAGTCGAATTAAATCTTCGTACGTTTCACGTCTCACGACAAGCTCTGCCTCACCGTCTTCAACAAATACGACCGCTGGCCGCGGGATGCGGTTGTAGTTATTAGCCATCGCATATCCGTAAGCACCGGTGCAAAAAACAGCTAAGTAGTCCCCTGGTTGCGCCTTTGGGAGCGGTAAATCCCAAATGAGCATATCACCCGATTCACAACATTTCCCAGCTATCGCGACCACTTCTTCACAATGATCGTACATACGGTTAGCTAGCACCGCTTCATATTTTGCCTCATATAGCGCAGGGCGAATGTTATCGCTCATTCCCCCATCGACTGCAACGTATTGCCGGACGTTTGGCACTTCTTTCCGAGAGCCGATCATATATATCGTCGTTCCAGCATCCCCCACGAGCGAACGCCCCGGCTCAATCCAAATTTCTGGAAACGGAAGTTGGAAGCGACCAACGTTTCGCTTCACTTCTTCAATAATTTGCTCGACATACTGCTCTGGTGCGAGCGGGTCATCATCTTTCGTATAACGAATACCAAAACCGCCGCCGAGATTGACAACTTGGGCAGTAAAATCGTATGCATCACGCCATGCGGAAAGTTTTTCAAACAACTTTTTCGCTGCAAGTACAAAGCCTGTCGCATCAAAAATTTGCGAACCGATATGACAATGAATACCGAGCACATGAAGATGAGAAAAAGCGAGAGCGCGCTGCAAAGCTTCATCTGCTTGTCCGTTATGCAAATCGAAACCGAACTTTGAATCTTCTTGACCTGTTAAAATATAGTCGTGAGTATGCGCCTCAATTCCCGGTGTGACGCGCAATAAAATAGGCATCGTATATTCATGAGCAGAACAAAGTTGTTGCAGTAGCTCTAATTCGTAAAAGTTATCGACAACAATGCAACCAATTTTCGCCTCAATCGCCATTTGTAACTCTTCTTTACTTTTATTATTCCCATGAAAATGAATGCGTTCAACAGGGAAGTCGGCTGCTAAAGCAGTATATAACTCGCCGCCCGAAACGACATCAAGCGACAATCCTTCCTCTGCCATCAGCTGTACGATCGCTATCGTCGAAAACGCTTTGCTTGCGTACGCTACTTGCGCACGCACCCCATGTTTATGAAACATTCGTTTAAACGCCCGCGCCCGCTCACGAATAAGCGCAACATCGTAAATGTAAAGCGGTGTCCCATACGTGCGAGCAAGTTCAATCGCATCGACACCTCCAATTTGTAAATGACCACGTTCATTTATTTGCATCGTTCCATGCATAATTATACAATCCCCCTGATGATTCCGAAATAATTAAAGAAAACGTACCATAATTTTTGGTACGTTTCAACCTTTTTATGTCGGTTGTTTTTGCTTATTTTGTGGATGAACGATACTCGGTCGAATGGAAGAACCAGCAACGGATCGTCGAACGATAATTTGCATAAACGCCCCCGGATCGAACGGAATAAATGGCCATAAATATGGTGTATTTAATGAGCGAATGTTGGCGAGAAACAGTAAAAATACGGTCACACCGATCATAAATCCAGGTACACCAAATAAGGCAATAACAACTAAAAATAAGAGACGGAAAATTTTATTTGCAATGCTTAATTCATAACTCGGTGTAGCAAAAGAACCGATCGCAGCAATCGATACGTACAAAATGACTTCTGGCACAAACAGCCCAACATCAATAGCAATTTGCCCGATTAATGCGGCTGCAATTAAGCCCATCGCTGTCGATAATGGCGTTGGCGTATGAATAGCAGCCATTCGTAAAAACTCGATACCGATATCCGCAATTAAAAGTTGCACAAAAATAGGAATGTTCGTTTTCTCATTCGGTCCAATATATGCCAGCTTTTCTGGCAATAACGACGGATCGAGAACGAATAAAAACCAAAGTGGTAACAAAAAGAGCGATGCGAAAATGCCTAAAAAACGCACCCATCGGACGAACGTTCCGACCGCCGGGGATTGCCGATATTCTTCCGCATGTTGAACGTGGTGAAAATACGTTGTTGGCGTAATAATGACGCTTGGCGAAGTATCGACCATGATAATAACGTGCCCTTCTAATAAATGGGTAGCAGCTACATCGGGCCGCTCTGTATAGCGCACAAGCGGATACGGATTGTATCCTTGTTTCACTAAAAATTCCTCAATGGTTTTGTCCGCCATCGTCAACCCGTCAATTTTAATTTCGTTTAATTCTTGTTTAATCAATTCAACAAGGCCCGGGTCGGCTACATCTTGAATGTACGCAATACAAATGTCTGTTTTCGAGCGCTCACCAACTTGTATCATTTCGAAGCGAAGCCTTTCGTCACGAATGCGACGCCGGGTTAACGCTGTATTGACGACAATGTTCTCAACATAGCCGTCACGCGCGCCGCGCACAACTTTTTCCGTATCGGGCTCCTCGGGCGAGCGACCCGGATAACTGCGCACATCGACAGCAAATGCTTTCGTTTCCCCATCAATAAATAATAAAATGAGACCGGTTAATAAAAAATCAACCGCTTCGTCTAAGCTTTTTACTGGGTTTACTTGCTGATGAACGAGACGATTTTCAATGATTTCGGGCAGCTTTGCCGATTGTCGCTCACGATCGTTCACTTGAACGAGCATTTCGAGCAATTCGATGATGTATTGCGTATCACAAAGACCGTTACAATAATATAGATGCACATCCGTCTTTAAAATGTGCAGTTTACGAATTCCTAAATCGAAGCTCGTTCCAACCCCAATCGCATCTTTAAAAAACTGCTCATTTTCATTCAACTTCGGAGAAATCGGTATGCAACTTTCTGTTTTCATCACGCCTACTCCTTTCGAGAATATATTCAATCGCCTTGCGCGTAATCGGACAACCGTTACGAATATCGTCGCGCCGTCTCATTTTTCCAATGTCCCCAATGCCAACGACGATCGGAATCGATAATTCATCTAAGCAATATACAGTATCGCCATTGATTCGACCGACTTCCCACTCACAAATGCCTTCTTTATCTACACCGTACGTGGTAAAATTCCCATCGTAATCGATGCAAACATGTACTTTTGTCCATTCTTGATTGTTCGTATCAGATGCTACTGCAATCGCTCCTAACACATCGATTTGTTTATGCGTCGCGACATAGCGAAGCGCTTGTTCCCCTGCCCCTTCACCAATAATGCCGCTATCGTCAAACATAACAAAGACAGGATCATACGGCGTCTGTAAAATAAGATCAACGAGCTGTTTACCTGTTAAACGTGATGGATTTCCTTTCGACTGGCTAATGCAGCGACCGCCGAGTTGCTTTGCTAACCATTCAAGCGCACGTTGCACATGCTGATCTCCATCTGTTACTAAAATCACTTTTCTTTTTTTCATTCCATCCTTCCTCTCGGCTTACAGACGAACGCGGTTACCCATGCAACAGCAATCGGAAAAGAAAGAAAAAAGACGACATTTGTAAAGTCCCCCGTTTTTACCGCTTGTATGCAAGAAGCCCCCATATGAACAAGCGTCGTTTCCACACCTGCATGCGCTAACGACTGAAACGAAGTGTACCATCCGACCACTTCTATGACCATACCGAGCAATATAAGTATCGTCATCGTACGGACGAACGACCATTTCATCAGTAATAATTGCCCAATAAACGATAATACTCCACCAACAATAAACGCGTATACGTACGTTTCCATCCTTATGTCACCGCTTCGATCGAGATGGCATGAGCGATCGCTGGAATCGTTTGGCTTTGCTTCACCATCGTGCTATTGAACAATGCACCTGTCGCCACAACGAGCATTGTATTTATTTTTTTCTCTTTCATTTGCCGAAGAAAATAGCTGTATGTGACGACCGCACAGCACGCACAGCCACTACCGCCTGCAAACGCTTGTTGTTCTGCATCATAAATAAGCACACCGCAATCCGCATATCGCTCGCCTATGTTCATATTTGCATCATCACATAACGACTTGAACTCGTTACTTCCTACTTTTCCTAAGTCTCCTGTCACAATGACATCATACGATTGTAGAGAGAGGCCACAATCAACCAAATGTTGCTTTATCGTCGTGAACGCTGCTGGTGCCATCGCTCGTCCCATATCGAGCGGATCGGTTACACCGCTATCGACGACGCGACCGATCGTTGCCGAACGAATGCGAAATGGCGAACGATTCGTACTTAATAACGCAGCCGCTCCCCCTGTCACTGTCCACGATGCGCTTTCTCCTTTTTGCACACCGATTGTCGTCGGAAAACGAAACTGACGCTCAGCTGCCCCGTAGTGACTGCTTGTAGCAACTAATACGCGCCGAGCAAACGTCCCGTCAATAAATGTAGCAGCAACGAGCATCGCTTCCGTTATCGTCGAACAAGCGCTAAATACCCCTAAAAATGGAACGTTTAGTTCGCTCGCTACGTAGTTCGCAGTAACGGTTTGATTAAGCAAGTCTCCTGCAACAAATAAATCGACATCTTGAACGGATACGCCTCCATTTTCTAAACAAATCGTAATCGCTTCTTTCATAAGCCGCCGCTCTGCTAGTTCCCAACTTTGTTCCTCGCAATATAAATCATCGTATGCCCGATCAAATGATGAACCGAGCGGA
>NZ_DAITON010000042.1:5655-16591 GCF_036834105.1 Anoxybacillus sp.
TTGTGTAAATCGGCGATACAATCGAGTAGGGGTACATAGCGCGGCACATACGATAAGCGTTCCGTTCATCCAGCGAATCGCTTCCGCTTCATTCATATGAAACCATATGCTGTACATATCGTGAAGCGCCTGACCGACTATCGCGATCAATCCCCCTGCTAAAAAAGCTTTCAACATACATTCCCTCCTATCGATCGACAAAATATATCCAATGAAAAAGAGAACCTGCCACTTTGCCAAATACCATCGCCATAAGTAATATGACAATTTGCTCATCGATACCAAGTCGCTTCGCTAAAATCGGAAATACGTTTAATACTTCGGTTAGCGCCGCCGCAAGCATGCCGACAAACACGCCGCTACAGAGGCCGATGACGCTTGCAAGTATAGGAGGAAGAGAAAAAAGAGGATCGCGCAGGCTAATCCAACTGCTTACAACCGCTCCAAGTACAACTCCCCATTCATACGTCGCAATCCATTTCATCGTTTTCGTTAACTGCGTTAAACGGGGAATGACGCCAAGAACAGTTAAAAACGCTACAAAACCTGATCCGACAGCTAACCCTCCTGCTAATCCGACAAACGCTACAATGAGCTCACGAATCATCGTTCATTCGCCTCATCGCTTCTTTATTTTCATGCATAATGACGTATTGATCGAGCGACTGTTGATATTGGAACATTTCAACTTCAAGCGGGCTCGGCTCTTCATTAATGCGCTTTTTAAAAAAATGATTAAAAAATAAAATCATGCCAAGACCTAATCCGAGCGAATATGGAATTTGAAACCATAGCGGCTTGACGACTTCCTTCCCTGTAATGACCCGATATAATCGTTGTTGCACTTGTTGCATGCTCACATCTTCATGAAAATTCATAATGGCAAGCCCTGATCCGACAAACAAAAGAAGCCAAACGACCGGAACGTACAAATAGCCCCATCGTTTTTTTTCATACACCACTTCAACAATCGTTTGCGACGGTCCAAGTGATTGAATGTCAACGTGTGGAACGATGGCCAACAAAGTTTTCATCACATGCATCACATCAATAATAACAATGTTGCGGTCCTTCTTTTGCACTGTATAAATGGGCACTTGCCTAAGCTCGTCCATTCGTTCATTTGCAATCACTTGTGCGACGTCTCCTAATCGAACGGTTGCGTTCGGTTGTACTTGTATACGATGGCGCATTTTCAAAAAAACTGTCCCTTTCATACTGACACCTTGCTTCCTTCATGATATTTGTAGTATGGGATATATGTGTATTCTGTATGCATAAAAGCCCGAACGGACTTATTCATCCATTCGGGCTTTCATTTGTTGCAATATTTTTTTTTCTAAACGAGATACTTGCACTTGAGAGATGCCTAATCTAGCTGCCACTTCTGATTGTGTTTGATCTTTATAGTAACGCAAGTAAACGATAAGCCGCTCACGTTCATCAAGCTCTTCCATCGCCTTTTTTAACGCAATTTTGTCAAACCAAACATCTGGTTCATCGGCAATTTGGTCGAGCAACGTAATCGGATCGCCGTCATTTTCATACACCGTTTCATGAATGGACGTTGGCGAGCGAATAGCTTCTTGCGCTAACACAACGTCTTCTGGCGCAATGTGCAAAAACTCGGCAATTTCATTTACCGTCGGGACGCGGCCGTTTCGTTTCGACAATTCATCTTTTGCTTTTCTTATTTTATTACCGATTTCCTTTAGCGAACGACTCACTTTCACCGAACCGTCATCGCGAATAAAGCGTTGAATTTCCCCAAGAATCATCGGTACAGCATATGTGGAAAACTTAACATCGTACGACAAATCAAACTTATCAACCGATTTCATTAAACCGATACAACCGATTTGAAACAAATCTTCCGGCTCGTATCCACGGTTTAGAAACCTTTGTACAACCGACCAAACAAGGCGCATATTTTTCTCAATGATTTCGTCGCGCGCTTGCTGATCTCCTTGCTGACTTCTCCGAATCAATTGTTTCATCTCGTGATCTTTGACAGCTTGTACCTCGACATCCATAGGCACGTCTCCCTTAATTGCATAACGCTTTGCTTTTCGTTACATGCTTAATCAGCTCCACGGTCGTTCCTTCATTCACTTTGGAATAAATGTTCACTTCATCCATAAAGTTTTCCATAATCGTAAACCCCATGCCGGAACGTTCAAGCTCCGGTTTTGTCGTAAATAACGGCTGCCTTGCTTCTTCAACGTTTTCAATTCCTTTTCCGCAATCGCGAACAGTTAAATGGACGGTATGCCCTTCAATGATGACGGAAATATATACGATGCCGCTTGGATCGTTTTCATAGCCGTGAATAATCGCATTTGTCACCGCTTCCGATACAACCGTTTTAATTTCAGTCAGCTCATCAAGCGTTGGATCAAGCTGTGCGACAAATGCGGCAACAGTCACACGGGCAAATGATTCATTTTGGCTGAGGGCAGAAAACTGGAGGTGCATTTCATTTCTCATTTACGCCACCCCCAATGCTTGTAATGCATACTGTTCGTTTGCTTCTAAACGAATAATCTTAAACAATCCTGACATATCGAACAAACGCTTAATGGATGGAGAAACAGAACAAACAACCATCTCCCCACCAAGTCGTTGTATTTGCTTATATCTGCCTAAAATGACACCTAATCCTGAACTATCCATGAACGTTAACTCATTCAAGTTTAAAACGATCGCTTTCACTCGCTCGCGTTCCAATACATCGGTTACAGCTGCACGCAGCTCTTCTGCTGTATGATGATCTAACTCACCAGCTAATCGAACGAGCAACACATGTTGTTTCACTTCTAATTGAATCGATAAACTCACGATTGTTTCCTCCTTATCCGCTTAGGTTAAGGAAGAATTCGACTGATTTATGCTTCAATCCTTCTTGCCGACAAAACTAGTAGTCATTCGCCCCATTTCGTCAAGATGTGCGTGAGAAGGAGCTGAACATTCGTTTAAATAATTCCCACATGTTTGCTTCTTCTACTTGTTCTTTCGCCACTAAAGGACTTTTCGCAATCACCGAACCGTCTTTTTTAATGATGAGCGTGCCAAGCACATCTCCTTTTTTCACCGGTGCTTTCACTTTTTCGTTTAATTTCCATGCCGCTTTTATTGCCTCAGACTTTTCCCCTTTTTTCAATAAAACAGAAAGCGGTTCAGACGTCACAACGGCGACTGATCGTTTCTTTCCTTTGCTGACAGGAAGCGTCGTAATCGTTTCCCCTTTTTTATAAAGCGGTTTCGTCTCATAATGGCTAAACGCATAATCTAACATTTTTGTAATTTGCGCATTTCTCGCCTTCGGTGTTGGCGCCCCAAAAACGACGGCAATGACGCGCATATTGCCTTTTTTCGCTGTCGCGGTTAGACAGTATTTTGCTTCGCTCGTATAACCTGTTTTCAACCCGTCAACACCTGGATAAAATTTGACAAGTCGATTCGTATTGACGAGCCAAAATTTTTTATCTGTATGTTGCCTCAAGTAGTCTTCGTACGTACCTGTGTACTTTGTAATTAAATCGTATTTTAATAACTCTTTTGCCATAACCGCCATATCGTAAGCCGTGCTATAATGATTTTTTGCTGGTAAACCGGTCGTATTTTCAAATGTTGTATGTTTTAGACCAAGTTGCCTCGCCTTCTCGTTCATCATATGAACAAATGCTTCTTCTGATCCCGCAATGCGCTCTGCTAGTGCGACGGATGCATCATTGCCCGATCCGATTGCCACACCTTTAAGTAAATCGTCTACTGTCATTTCTTCCCCAGGCTCCAGAAAAATTTGCGATCCACCCATCGATGCGGCATATTCACTCGCCCGCACTCGCTCGTCTAGCTTCAACTTTCCTTGATCAATAGCCTCCATAATGAGAAGCATTGTCATAATTTTCGTCATACTCGCTGGTGGAAGCGGCTCATGGGCATTTTTTTCATACAAAATAGCCCCTGTGTCTCTCTCAATTAAAATTGCTGATCGCGCCTCAGGTGCTAATTCAATTTTCGGCTGCTCCGCGCGCACAACGACGCTTGGAAGAAAAAGCAACGCGATAGCAAACATGCAAAAAAATCGCTTCATCTCCAACCCTCCATTTCTTTATACTTGCCATCCTTTCCATTTTTTATTTTTTTATACATAAAAAAACCTGAAGGAGTGACTCCTTCAGGTTACGAAATTTTATCGTAAATTAATGTTGGTGCTTGCACAGGGGTTGCTGAGATGCGAATGTTTTCATATAGTTTTTGTTTTACATCATCCACTTGTTCACGGTTGCTGTAAATTGTAACGAGCGATTCACCTTTTTTCACCGCATCACCAACTTTTTTGCGAAGCACGAGACCGACAGCTAAATCGATTGTTGATTCTTTCGTCGCTCGCCCTGCACCAAGCCACATCGCCGCCGTTCCGACCGCATCCGCGACAATTTCGGATACGTATCCATCTTCTTTCGCTTCTAGTTCAATCATATATTTTGCTTGCGGCAATTTGCTCGGATCATCAACAACAGACGCGTCGCCGCCTTGCGCAGCTAAAAACGTTTTAAACGTTTCAAGTGCGGAGCCGTCTTTCATCGCTCGTTCTAACATATGGCGAGCTTCCTCAAGCGAAGATGCTTTTTCAGCTAAATATACCATATGGCTTCCAAGCACTAAGCAAAGTTCTTGTAAATCTTCCGGTCCTTCACCTTTTAACGTATCGATTGCCTCTTTTACTTCAAGGGCATTTCCGATCGCATAGCCGAGCGGTTGGCTCATATCGGAAATAATCGCCATCGTTTTTCGACCGACGCGATTTCCGATATCGACCATCGCTTTCGCCAACGCTTTTGCATCATTTAAATCTTTCATAAATGCGCCTGCGCCCGTTTTCACATCAAGCACGATCGCATCAGCGCCAGCAGCAATTTTTTTACTCATAATTGATGAAGCAATGAGCGGAATGCTGTTGACCGTTGCCGTCACATCACGAAGCGCATACAACTTTTTGTCCGCTGGCGTCAAGTTACCAGACTGACCGACAACGGCAATTTTATTTTTATTCACAAGGTTGATAAATTCATCGTTCGTAATTTCAACGTGAAAACCTGGCACCGATTCTAGTTTATCGATCGTTCCACCCGTATGTCCAAGGCCGCGTCCGGACATTTTCGCAACCGGAACACCGACAGAAGCAACGAGCGGTCCGAGTACTAACGTTGTCGTGTCGCCCACACCACCTGTGGAATGTTTATCCACTTTTACTCCTTCAATTTTTGAAAGGTCGATCGTATCGCCTGAATGCACCATCGCCATCGTTAATTCAGCTGTTTCTTCTTCGTTCATGCCGCGGAAGAAAATTGCCATCGCCAACGCGCTCATTTGATAATCAGGAATGTCACCTTTTGTATACCCTTCAATGATAAACTGAATTTCTTCTTTCGTTAATGCATGACCGTCTCTTTTTTTCTCAATTAAATCGACCATTCTCATTGTGTTCACCTTCTCGTTCAGTTTTTAGCCATGCGGCGCACGATCGCTTTTACAAATCGCAAAAAGTCGGCTTTTACTTTTTCCGTCGTCTCGATCACTTCATCATGCGTAAGCGGCTGATCTAAAATGCCGGCCGCCATGTTAGAGATGCAAGAAATACCGAGCACTTCCAACCCAGCATGGCGCGCAACAATGACTTCAGGCACAGTAGACATTCCGACCGCATCGCCACCCATCATGCGAATCATGCGAATTTCAGCTGGTGTTTCATAGGCTGGACCCGTATTAGCAACATACACTCCTTCACGCACGCGTAAGCCAATCTCATTCGCGACATCTTTTGCCAGCTGGCGAAGTCGTTTACTGTACGCTTCGGTCATATCTGGGAAGCGTACGCCAAGCGACGAATCGTTTGGACCGATGAGCGGATTGCCACCCATGTTGTTAATATGATCTGAAATAATCATTAAATCGCCTGGCTCGAACGACTCATTTACCCCACCTGCCGCGTTCGTAACAACGAGCTGTTCGACGCCGAGCGCCTTCATGACACGAATCGGAAACGTCACCTTATCAAAGCTGTACCCTTCGTAGTAATGGAAACGCCCTTGCATGACGACAACCGTTGCGCCTTCTAACTGACCGTATACGAGTTGGCCTGCATGTCCTTCGACTGTCGATACAGGGAAATTCGGAATGTCACTATAAGGAATTTTGATTGCTTGTTCGATCTCGTCTGCTAACACACCTAAACCGGAGCCAAGAATTAAGCCGATTTGTGGTGGATTAGGAAACTTTTCTTTTAAAAATTGTGCCGCTTGTTCAATTGCTGCTCGATTCATATGTTCACGCTCCTCATTCTAAATCACGTAAAAAGCTTGTTCCATGTGCTGGCATCGCCACGCCAAAGTTTTCCGCAATCGTTGCACCGACATCTGCGAACGTCTCGCGAAGCGGAAGTTGTTTTCCCCCGTCCATGCTCGGGCTATAAACGAGGAGAGGGACGTATTCGCGCGTATGATCTGTTCCATGATGTACAGGATCATTGCCGTGGTCAGCTGTAATAATTAATAAATCATCATCTTTTAAACGTTCAAACACTTCTGGTAAACGGGCATCAAACTCTTCTAACGCATCACCGTATCCTTTTGGATCGCGACGATGACCGTATAATGCATCAAAATCAACAAGGTTCACAAAGCTGAGTCCTGTAAAGTCCATTTGTAACGTATCGACTAATTTGTCCATTCCGTCCATGTTTGATTTTGTGCGCAACGTTTGTGTCACACCTTCGTTATCGTAAATGTCAGCAATTTTACCGATGGCGATCACATCGTATCCTGCATCTTGTAATTCATTCATGACTGTACGACCAAACGGTTTTAACGCATAATCGTGACGATTCGCTGTCCGTTGGAAACTTCCTGGCTTCCCAATGAATGGACGAGCAATGACACGACCGACCATATATTTTTCATCAAGCGTCAATTCACGCGCAATTTTACAAATACGATACAATTCTTCTAACGGAATGATTTCTTCATGCGCTGCGATTTGCAACACTGAATCGGCTGACGTATATACAATAAGCGCACCTGTTTCCATATGTTCAGGGCCAAGCTCATCAATAATCGCTGTGCCACTTGCTGGTTTATTACCGATCACTTTTCTTCCTGTTCGTTTTTCTAATTCATCAATCAACTCTTTTGGAAATCCGTCAGGAAACACTTGAAACGGCGTATCAATGCGAAGACCCATTAACTCCCAATGTCCTGTCATTGTATCTTTTCCAGCCGATGCTTCTTGCATTTTCGTAAAATAAGCAAGCGGCTTTTCTGCTTTCGGAATCCCTTGAATTTCACGAATATTGCTTAAGCCTAACTTCGCCATGTTCGGCATATGTAAGCCACCGCGATGTTCGGCAATATGCCCAAGCGTATCCGCACCTTTGTCGTTATATTTTTCGGCATCTGGCGCTTCACCAATTCCAACTGAGTCCATCACAATTAAAAATACACGTTTATATGTAGGCTTCACCGTTTTACCTCCCCAATCGCTTCATTCGCTTCATAGCATACCCACTATGAAACAAAATCACGCATCGTTCATATTTGTCAGAAGTCTGACAACTAAATTATAAAACGTTTTCATAATGAATTGCAATAAAAAAACTGTGACAAATCATCGTCACAGTTATGCTCTCGGATGAAACTGCTTGTACACGTCTTTTAAGCGCGTTTTCGTGACGTGCGTATAAATTTGCGTTGTCGAAATATCTGCATGTCCAAGCATTTCTTGCACGGCGCGTAAATCGGCGCCATTTTCTAATAAATGCGTTGCAAATGAGTGGCGCAACGTATGTGGCGTTAACGTTTTTTGAATGTTTGCTTCTTGGGCGAGCCGTTTTAAAATTTTCCAACACCCTTGCCTTGTTAGCCGCTCGCCGTGATGGTTTAAAAACAATGCATCTGTCGTTCCTTTTTTTCGTTGCAGCAACTCTGGACGACCTTGTTCCATGTACCGTTTTAATGCTTCTGTCGCCATTTTTCCGATCGGAACGATTCGCTCTTTCCGCCCTTTTCCGTAACAACGAATAAACCCCATCGTTAAATGAACATCGGATATGTTTAATTGAATAAGCTCACTCACGCGAATGCCTGTCGCATACAACAACTCGAGCATCGCCTTATCCCGAATGCTAAACGGTGTGTTTTGTTTCGGTGCTTCCAATAACGCTTCAACTTCCGCCATCGACAACACGTTTGGCAATTTTCTCGGCAGTTGCGGTGTTTCAATATGAACAGTCGGATCTTGGTCGACTACTTTTTCACGTAATAAAAATTGATGAAATGACCGAACAGACGCCAGATGGCGCGCAATCGTTTTTGGCGAACTTCCTTTTTCTTTTAAAAACTTTAAAAATTGCATAATATGAAAACGGGTGACATCATTCCAACGACATCGTTGCTCAACTTTTTGTAAATATTGAACATATTTTTTTAAGTCACGTTCATACGATACGATCGTATTATGAGCTAAATTTCGCTCAACAATTAAATAGTGAATAAAATCTTTTACTTGATCTTCCACACGCATCCTACTCCCCGTTTTGATAAAAAAACAACAGTCGATCGAGCCAATTCGTTTCTTGCCGTTCAGTCGTTGATGCTTTCACAGCTGATCCCATCGGCTCGTCGTAACGACGGTAATAGTTATATTCCTCGCTCATCCATACAATACTATAATAAAATAAAATCGTACATCCCGTAAATAAAAGAAACACTTTTAGCACGTCCACCATTCTTCTCATCGCATACCTCCGTCAACTGTCATATAGTAAGAGGATATGCCCGTTTCATCGCGTTTTATACATAAATGAAAAAACCTTTTCATAGACGAAAAGGTTTACTGTTCTTCATGCTTCTCTTGACAACGATAACAAATGCCGTGAAATGTTAAACGGTGATCTTTAATTTTAAAATTCCAATCCCGTTCTACAATCGCTTCGACATCTTCTAATAAATCTTCTTGAATTTCATCGACCGCCCCACATTCAATACACACTAAATGGTGATGAAAATGCGCCGCACCTTCCTTACGAAGATCGTAGCGGGAAACGCCATCCCCGAAGTTAATTTTATCGACAATTTTCAATTCTGTTAATAGCTCCAACGTGCGATATACTGTCGCTAACCCTATTTCCGGTGCTTTTTCTTTCACGAGGAGGTAAACATCTTCCGCGCTTAAATGATCTTCTTCATGTTCAAGCAACACTCTTACTGTTGCTTCCCGTTGCGGCGTTAATTTATAGCTTGCGGCATGCAATTGTTTTTTAATTCTTTCAAGGCGACTTTCCATTTTCATTCCCTCCCTCGTTACTCATTCTCATTATAACAAAAGAAAGGAACGTGTCAAAATAAAATGATTATAAACTGATAAATAAAATGATTATTAAATAATAATTATTTTTCTATTAATTCCACAACTTCTTTCATGAGCAACGGGGATACGTATGCTTCAAGCGAAGATGCAAACACTAATGCGATGCTAAACGATAACATGACAAACGTATAACGAAGCATCGCTCGAAAAATTGGTTCAGACGTTCGTTTCACAAATTGATGTCGAATCATTTTTAAAGAAAACGAAATCGATACAGCGGCCATCATAATAAAAATGGGAACGAGAATAATATTTTGCGGGACGACAGAGACGAAAGCTAACAAAAATCCGTTCCATCCCATTTGATTGACTAAAAATCCAACGGTAAAACCGACAACAAGCCCTTTTAAAAATAATAAAATTAAAATAAGTGGTAACCCTACAAGCGACATTGCTAAAATCCACATCAACCCAATATATTTTAAATTTTGTAAAAAACTTTCTTTCCATACGTCATGCGCACTTGCAATATGTCCCGCAGACACTTGTCCAAAAAAATTCGTTAAATAATAATATAAATCTTGTTTTTGACTGAAACTTAAACTGTTGACAACAATAGCGCCAAAAACAACACCCATCACAAAAAGAACGACGGTAAATACATATGTCGTATAATGTTCTTGTACATGCTGCCCCCATGTTGTCGTCCATGATCGCTTTCTCATCGCTCCATCCCCCTACACGTTCTGTTACTACATTGTATGGGAAAAGGAGCGTGATATGACAAAAAGCGGTCGAGATGACCGCTTTACGCCTGCAATTGCCAATATAAAAGAGCATAAATCGTTTTTGCGTCATAAATTTGTTTTTCTTCGACCATGTTTAGTGCTTCTTCTAACGTCACTTCAAGCACATCGACAAACTCGTCATCATCAAGCATTTGCTTTTCGCTTTTTTTCGTTAATCCTTTAGCAAGAAATATATGTACTAATTCATCCGCAAATCCTGGGGAAGTGTAGAAAGAGTGAAGCGGCTCCATGTCCTCGCATACATATCCTGTTTCTTCCTCGAGTTCACGTTTCGCTGTTTGAAGCGGTTCTTCCCCTTTTTCTAGCTTTCCTGCTGGAATTTCAACGAGCATTCGCTCCAATGCTTTCCGATATTGACGAACAAGCACGATTTTATTTTCTTCTGTGATCGCAAGTACCGCAACTGCTCCAGGATGTTTTACAACTTCTCGCTTGCTCATTTCTCCGTTCGGCAACAACACATCTTCAACATATACGTCAATCACTTTTCCTGAAAAAATGCGTTGCTTACTGATCGTTTTTTCATATAAATGATCCATTGTTTCACCACCATCTTATCGTTTCATAATTGATTGTACTACATACTTAAAGACAAATGGGAAAAATATACCCTACGTTCATTTATAAAAACTAAATTAACAAATAGTAACAAAATTCATACTTGACATATATGAATACTTAAATTAAGATGTTAAACAGTTAAGAATATTTCGTTTTTATAAGGGGGATAGAGGATAGGATAATGAAAAAGTTAATTA
>NZ_DAITON010000043.1:0-16348 GCF_036834105.1 Anoxybacillus sp.
AAAAAATGGAAAGAAGCGGAATGAACACCGCTTCTTTTCTCATTTCATATATTCTACCGCGGCTAACCCAAGCGTTTTTGCTGCAATAAGCATGGCGCGCTCATCAAAATCAAATTTTGGATGATGGTGCGGATAAGCGTTCGTCGTCGTTTTTGCTTTTGCACCTGTAAAGAAAAACGTTCCTTTGACATGTTGTAAATAATAGGCGAAATCTTCCCCACCCATATGGGGAGCAATTTCTACAACGTGAGTGACGTCTTCTACTTCACGGGCAATGGAGACGAAAAATGCTGTTTCTTCTTCATGATTTATGACAGGTGGATAACCGCGCGTATAACTATATTCATATGTACAATGGTTGGCGATACACGTTCCTTTGACAATTTGTTCAATTTCTCGCTCAATATCGGTTCGCACTTGTTCAGACAACGTACGTACTGTTCCGACTAACGTCGCTCGATCAGCGATAACGTTAAACGCGTTGTCGGAAACGAAGGAGCCGATCGAAACAACGGCAGGTTCAAGCGGATCGACGCGCCGGCTAACGATTTGTTGCAAGTGTAGCACAAGTTGCGCTGCTGTAACGATCGCATCTTTTGTTTTATGAGGCTCCGCTCCATGCCCCCCAGAGCCTTTGACGACGATTTGAAAGCGGTCCGCGGCTGCCATGATCGGTCCGGTACGATATTGAATGACACCTGTCGGCTCTGTTGCCCATAGGTGGGTGCCAAAAATCGCGTCGACCCCTTCTAAACATCCGGCTTCAATCATCGCTTTTGCGCCACCTGGTGCGTATTCTTCTGCATGTTGATGAATGCAAACGATCGTTCCGCTCCAATGGTCACGCAGTTCATGAAGCGCTTTGGCAAGAACGAGCAGTGTCGCCGTATGTCCGTCATGACCGCATGCGTGCATGACACCTGGGACGGTTGATCGATACGGCACATCTTTTTCATCTTGAATCGGGAGAGCGTCAAAATCAGCTCGAAGCGCCACCGTTTTTCCGCCTTTTTTCCCTGCGATCGTCGCAACTACTCCGTTCCCTCCGACGTTCGTTCGCACAGGAATGCCGAGCTGTTTATAGTAGTCGGCGATGTACGCTGCCGTTTTATACTCTTGAAACGATAGCTCAGGGTGTTGATGCAAATGACGACGAATGGCCACCATGTCTTCATAATATTCGTGAAGCTTAGCAAACAGTAACGTTTTCATACGTCCCGCTCCTTCTGTTTTTTACCATTATACCATCGTTGACAAACAGACGAAAACGGGGTAATATACCCATATACGTATTTAGAGGGAAAACAGATGAGCACATGGGTAAACATTGTTCTAATCATTTTGCTTATTTATTTTGTCGCGACAAAAATGTTGCCGACAAAAGGTGTAGAGCATATTACGCCGGATGAATTAAAGGAGAAGGTCAAACAAACGAAAGACCGCCAGTTTATTGATGTGCGTACGCCAGCAGAGTATCGTGCGCGCCACATTCGTCAATTTAAAAACATTCCGCTTCATGAGTTGTCTATAAAATTACATGAATTAGACCGTGAAAAAGAAACGATCGTCATTTGCCAAAGTGGTATGCGCAGCAACCAAGCGGCGAAACTATTGGTGAAAAACGGATTTAAGCGCGTTGTAAACGTTCGCGGCGGGATGAACGCTTGGAACGGATGAAGGCTGATGGTGCATCAGCCTTCTTTTACGACCGTATATGTCGTCACATAAGATGGACGTGGGAAAATGGAGCGTTGTTGATCGATGCCTTCTTCAGTCCCGCGTTTTTGATGAGCTTTTTCGTATGCTTTTGATTGTTGCCAACGACGGAAGGCGTTTTCGTTTTCCCACATCGTCATAATGATGTATGTATCGCTTTTTAATGGACGTAGAACGCGAATGGCGACGAAGCCAGGTTCTTTTTCGATTAAACGCGCTCGCTGATTGAAGCGATGTTCAAATAGTGGTCTACCTTCATCTGTGACAGGAATGTTATTACAAACGATAAACTCCCCTCCGAGTGCTCCAACCGCATCTAGCACTTCATATGGACGAGGCTCATGAAATAAAGATTTTCCTTCTGTCTCATGAATGAGCATGCCATTGTCTTCATGACATACGAGCAACATGCGCTCATTTGGATATTGATCGCGCAATTGTTGCAAGTAGTCAACTGTTCCGTTTGTCATAAATACGTACATCCACCCATCACCTCTTTCTATTTATTATTCATATTTTACCACTTTCTTTTCTTCTTGGCGATTTCATGAACGTTGCGTATTATTACTACCCAGACGGTGAAAAAATCGGTATATTTGTGTTAGTGGAAACAAATGAACAGTTTCGTTACACTATAATATAAGCGATTACATACGTAGAGAGGATGGACATAATGATTAAAAACGATACATTTTTACGTGCTTGTCGCGGCGAAGCGACTGAATACGTTCCCGTTTGGTATATGAGGCAAGCCGGACGATCGCAGCCCGAATATCGTGCGTTAAAAGAAAAATACTCGCTTTTTGAAATTACACATCAGCCAGAATTGTGCGCATACGTCACGCGCTTGCCTGTCGAACAATATAACGTTGATGCGGCGATTCTTTATAAAGATATTATGTCACCGCTTCCAGCGATCGGTGTTGACGTCGATATTAAAGCAGGTATCGGACCAGTCATTAGCAACCCGATTCGTTCACTTGCGGATGTGGAGCGCCTCGGAGAAATCGATCCAGAGAGCGATGTGCCGTATGTACTTGAAACGATTCGGCTATTAACGAAAGAGCAATTGACCGTTCCGCTTATCGGGTTTGCAGGTGCACCGTTTACGTTAGCCAGCTACATGATTGAAGGTGGACCGTCGAAAAACTATAATAAAACGAAAGCGTTTATGTACGCTGAACGAAAAGCATGGTTCGCGCTTATGGACAAGCTAGCGGATATGACGATTCGTTACGTGAAAGCGCAAATTCGTGCCGGTGCAAGCGCGATTCAAATTTTTGATTCATGGGTTGGTGCGGTGAACGTTGCTGATTATCGTCATTTTATTAAACCGACGATGGAACGTATTTTTACAGCCCTTCGCGATGAAAACGTTCCGCTTATTATGTTCGGTGTCGGGGCGAGCCATTTAGCAAAAGAATGGCATGACTTGCCGCTTGACGTTGTCGGTTTAGACTGGCGCTTGTCCATTCGTGAGGCGCGTGACATGGGATTGACAAAAGCGCTACAAGGTAATTTAGATCCGGCTGTATTGCTCGCTCCGTGGGAAGTCATTGAAGCGCGCGTCAAACAAATTTTAGACGAAGGGATGGCGCATGAAGGGGGATATGTGTTTAACTTAGGACACGGCATTTTCCCGCAAATTCAACCAGAGACGTTGAAACGATTGACAGCGTTTATTCATGATTACTCTGCGCAAAGAAAAGGATGAATGAATAATGAAAAAGAAAGTGGTAGGATTGCTCGTCATGGCGTACGGCACGCCGTATAAAGAAGAAGATTTAGAAAGATATTATACACATATTCGGCGGGGACGGAAGCCGTCGGAGGAAATGCTTGCTGAGTTGCGTGAGCGCTACGAAGCGATTGGCGGCATTTCTCCGCTAGCGGCGATCACGAAAGAACAGGCCGAAAAGCTCGCTGAGCATCTTAATGGCATGCAAGATGATATCGAATTCCGTATGTATTTAGGTTTAAAGCATATTGAGCCGTTTGTAGAAGATGCGGTGCGGCAAATGCATGAAGACGGAATTGAACAGGCGGTGTCGATCGTATTAGCGCCTCATTTTTCCACATTTAGCGTAAAATCGTACAACGGTCGAGCAAAAGACGAAGCGGCACGCTTAGGTGGACCGAAGTTGACGTGCATTGAAAGCTGGTACAACGAGCCGAAATTTATTCAATATTGGGCGGAACGAGTGAAAGAGACGTACGCCCAAATGTCTGAACGAGAGCGAGAAAAAGCAGTATTAATCGTTTCAGCCCACAGCTTGCCTGAAAAAATTATCGCGATGGGAGACCCATATCAGAAGCAGCTGCAAGAAACAGCTGATTTGATCGCGAGAGAAGCAGGTGTGTCACAATATGTGATTGGATGGCAAAGTGCAGGAAATACGCCAGAGCCGTGGATTGGTCCTGACGTGCAAGATTTAACGCGACAGTTGTATGAAGAAAAACGATATGAGGCGTTCGTCTATGTCCCAGCAGGGTTTGTATCCGATCATTTGGAAGTGTTGTATGACAACGATATTGAATGTAAGCAAGTGACAGATGAGCTTGGTGTCAGCTACTATCGTCCGCCGATGCCGAATGTGCACCCGCAGTTTATTGATGCATTGGCGACTGTAGTGTTAAACCATTTACGTAAAGAAGGCGAAATATCATGAAAAAGAAAGTCGTCATTATTGGCGGTGGAATGACAGGATTGACGGCCGCTTACTATTTACAAAAAGAAGCACGTGAAAACAAGCTGCCGATTTCCTGTGAATTAATTGAAGCAAGTCATCGACTCGGAGGAAAAGTACAAACGGTTTATCGTAATGGGTTTATTATTGAGCGCGGCCCGGATTCTTTTTTAGCGCGCAAAATGAGCGCTTCTCGCCTTATTCACGAGGTTGGGCTTGAACAAGAGCTTGTGCATAATACAGCAGGTCAATCGTACATTCTCGTCAATCGAACGTTGCATCCCATTCCCGGTGGTGCGGTGATGGGCATTCCGACGAAACTTGCCCCGTTTGTAGTGACGCGTCTCTTTTCCCCGTTTGGCAAACTGCGTGCGGCAGCGGACTTTATATTGCCGCCGCTAAAAGCGGAAGGAGACGTGTCGCTCGGACAATTTTTCCGCCGCCGTCTCGGTAACGAAGTCGTTGATCGGCTAATTGAGCCTTTATTGTCGGGAATTTATGCTGGTGATATTGATAAGCTTAGTTTAATGGCGACGTTCCCACAATATTTCCACTTAGAACAAAAACACGGAAGCCTCGTGTTAGGAATGAAACGTTCGATGCCGAAGCAAAAAACGAAGCAAAAAAGCGAGAAAGGCATTTTTCAAACGTTAAAAACAGGATTGTCGTCACTTGTTGATGCAGTTGAACAAAAACTAGAAAAGGGAACAGTCCATAAAGGTGTGCGCGTCGAGCGAATAGAAAAAGTCAACGGACAATACGTTTTAACGTTAAGCAACGGCGAGGTAAAAGAGGCAGATAGCGTCATTATTGCCGTTCCGCACCAGTCGCTAACGTCGCTCTTTCCGAACGAGTCGATGTTTGCCGCTTTTGAAACGATGCCGTCTACTTCCGTTGCGACCGTTGCGCTAGCGTTTCCGAAAGAGGCGATAGCGAAAGATATGAATGGAACAGGATTCGTCGTTTCACGCGATAGCGATTATACGATTACCGCATGTACGTGGACGCATAAAAAATGGCCGCATACGACACCAGAAGGGTACGTCTTGTTGCGCTGTTATGTTGGGCGTCCGGGAGATGAAGCGATTGTTGATCAAACGGATGATGATATCATTCAAGTCGTCATGGACGATTTAAACAAAGTGATGAATATTACGATGAGCCCGATGTTTTCTGTCGTTACGCGTTGGAAACAGTCGATGCCGCAATATATCGTCGGTCATCGCGAGCGCATGGAGCAAGTGAAGAACGATATGCAACAACATTTGCCAGGCGTATTTTTAGCTGGAAGTTCGTATGAAGGACTCGGCCTTCCAGACTGTATCGATCAAGGGGAAGAAGCAGTAAAAAAGGTGCTCCATTACTTGTCTTATACAAAGGAAAAGGTGTCTTCACTATAAGGCACCTTTCTTATTGCAAATATAGCGATATGATGGTACAATTGAAAACGGAATGACCGAAATGTTCATTTAGTCATAATAAAGGATGAACGCTTATGTCGGAAAAAAAGAAGCAAATTGTTGAAGCAGCGGCGAAGTCATTTTCCCTTTTTGGCTATAAAGCGACAACGATGGATCAAGTGGCGAAAATGGCAAACGTCGGAAAAGGGACGATTTATACGTTTTTTAAAAGTAAAGAAGAACTGCTTGAAGACATCGTTTCGTCGATCATTTCTGAAATTAAGCACGAAGCGAATGCGGCAGTTGATGCCCGCTTGCCGTTTAACGAAAATGTGCAACGGGTGTTACAGCGCATTTTTACGTTTCGCAAGGAGCACGAGTTGACGATCAAACTGTTGCAAGAAGTGCGCGATATCGGTACACCAGCTGTGCGCGATGTGATGAAGCGGCTCGATCGCGAAATGATTGCATTTATTCGTGAGAAAATTGAAGAGGCGATGGCCAAAGGCGAAATTCGCTCATGCGATGCGGAGTTAACCGCATTTTTAATGTTTAAAATGTATATCGCGTTACACGTCGACTGGGAAAAAGAACACGAACCGCTGTCGCCACAAAAAATTGCTGAACTGTTTCATTTGTATTTGTTAAAAGGATTATCTCCACGATGATCCTTCTCTTTTTTGCACAAAATGACTAAATGAACGAAATGGTCAATATTTAAAGGGGGTTGAGTGTGTGAACGCATTCAAATTATGGGTGCAGGAAATGAAAATGATCGCCTCGAATCGGAAAGTGCTTATTCCGATTATTGCTGTCTTGTTTATTCCACTTTTATATAGCGGCATGTTTTTATGGGCGTTTTGGGATCCGTACGATCGTTTAGATGAGCTGCCTGTCGCTGTTGTGAACAACGACAAAGGGGCGACGTTTGAAGGAAAAGAGCTGCATATCGGTCGAGATCTCGTCGAAAAGCTGAAGGAAAAGAAACAGTTTGATTGGCACTTTGTTAGTGAAGAAGAAGGAAAAAAAGGGTTGAAAGAACAGCGGTATTATATGCTCATTCAAATTCCTGAACATTTTTCACAACATGCGACGACGTTACAAGACGATCATCCGAAAAAGCTTCAGCTCATTTACATGCCGAATGAAAGCTTCAACTTCTTATCTGCCCAGATTGGTGGAACGGCGGTTGAAAAAATAAAAACGGAAGTAGCGAAAACGCTAACCGAAACGTATGCAGAAAACATGTTTAATAACATAAAAACGTTAGCAGACGGGCTAACGCAAGCGAGCGACGGAGCAGAAAAGTTGCATGATGGACTCGTTGATGCAAGCGAAGGAACGAATAAACTGTACGATGGCATGAAACAAGCGCAAGATGGTTCAAATGAATTGCACCGTCATTTAGCGACACTTGCGGAAAAATCAATCGCATTTACCGACGGATTGCATCAAGCAGCTGACGGTTCGATGCAAGTAGAAACAGGTGTTCAAACGCTTCATGACGGAATGAAGCGCATGGTTGATGGGCAAGGACAGCTAGTTGCTGGAGCGCAACAAGCAAAAGAAGGGACGGCAAAGCTTGCTTCTGGGGCCAATCGTGTGCTTGAAGGAGTGAAAACACTTGATGAACGCATGCCGCAGCTGTTGCAAGGTTCGGAGCAATTAAGCGGGGGAGCAGAAAAGTTAGCGACATCGCTTTCCGAGTGGCAACAAGGAGCTACGCAAGTTCAAATAGGTGCTGCTCAAGTGGCAGGCGGGTTAGAGAAGTTAGCTGTCCAACTTGATGCCCTCATTGCGCAAACGTCAGATCCAGCGCAAAAAGCAGTATATGAGCAACTAAAACAAAACGTTGTGCAATTGTCGGTAGGAAGCAAGCAAGTGGAAAACGGAGTAGCACAGTTAAACGATGGCGCCAAGGCGTTGCAAGCAGGGGCAACTTCGTTAAGTAATGGAGCGAAGCAGTTGCATGAAGGGCATATTGCTCTTGAAAGTGGCGTGAATCAACTGCTTACGGGACAAAAACAGCTGGCCGATGGTGCGAATGCGCTTGCGAGCGGTCAAGAAAAGCTTGTTGTAGGTATGACTACGTTACATGAAAAAATGAAAGAAGCGGAGCAAGGAACAGCGAAGCTCGCTCGTGGTGGCAAAACGCTTGTTTCTGGATTGCGGGCTCTTGCTGACGGTGCTGATCAACTTCAAGACGGTGCGCATCGATTGGCTGATGGTTCGCAACAATTGGCCGGCGGGATGAATGAGTTAACAATCGGGACAGGAAAATTGCAAGATGGGATGAATCAATTAACAGACGGTTCAGAAGAACTAGCAAACAAATTAAAAGAAGGTGCTGAAAAAGCAAGCGATGTGAAGGCGAACGAGGATGTGTACAACATGTTTGCTGAACCGGTTAAAGTAAAAGATGAAAAAATACATGAAGTACCAAACTACGGTACTGGATTTACGCCATATTTCTTGTCGTTAGGGTTGTTTGTTGGCGCGCTGTTGCTTTCGATCGTCTTTCCATTACGGGAACCAGCTGCACCGCCGCGCTCGCCATTTCATTGGTTTTTCGCAAAATTTGGCGTATTAGTCGCCGTTGGCATTGTGCAAGCGCTTCTTGCTGATAGCGTGCTGCTTCTCGGACTTGATTTAGAAGTAAAAAGCGTTTCGTTATTTATCGTGTTTAGCATCGTGACAAGCATTGCCTTTTTATCTGTCATCCAATTTCTCGTTACAGTCTTTGGAGATCCGGGACGTTTTATCGGTATCGTCATTTTAATTTTGCAATTGACGACAAGTGCTGGAACGTTCCCGCTTGAGCTAATTCCGCATGCGCTCCAGCTATTTAACGCATGGTTGCCGATGACGTATTCCGTTTTCGGATTTAAAGCGGTCATTTCGAGTGGAGACTTTTCATTTATGTGGGATCATGTCGGAAAACTACTGATGTTTATTGTCGTTATGATGGCTGGCACGATGACGTATTTTACGATTCAACATCGTCGTCAATTTACAACAATCGTCGAACGAGCTTCTGAGGCGTAATATGCTTCAGAAGCTTTTTTTGATGAAAAAATTTTTAAAAAATTAACTTGCATATACAAGGTGATGTACGTATAATATGAATATGAAAACGATTTCATTCGTTTCTTTTCGATTAGAATGAGGGGGAATGGGAGAATGGCGACGATTGAAGATGTCGCCAAGCTAACAGGGCTTTCACGGACGACGATTTCGCGCGTCATTAACAATCACCCGTACGTGTCAGAAGAGAAACGAAAGCTCGTGCTTGAAGCGATGGAAAAGCTAGGGTATGTGCCGAATTCATCGGCTAGAAGTTTGCGGAATCAAAAAACGAGCATTTTAGCATTATTTATTCCGCGCATTACAAATCCTTTTTTCAGCGAACTTGTAGAAGCGACAGAAATAGCGGCAGCGGAACATGGCTATCAGCTCATTATTTGTCAAACGCGCTATTCGCCTGAAAAAGAATTGAACTATATGAATTTACTAAAAACAAAACAAGTCGATGGAGTCATTTTAGCTTCTATTCAAAATGAATGGAAGAAACTAAAACCTTTTTTGCAATACGGGCCGATCGTCCTTTGTAACGAGTTTGACGATTGTGCAAACGTTCCAACCGTTCGGCTTGATCAAGTGTACGGGGGATACATAGCAACGAAACATTTGCTTGAACAAGGTCATACGAAAATTGCGTATTGTTCCGGTGGTTATCAAAGCAATGTAGCAAAATCGCGTGAGATTGGCTTTAAAAAAGCGTTAGCGGAATATAAGCTTACGTTTGATGAGCGATACGCTTTTCGCGATGCGTTTCATATCGCAGACGGGAAGCGTGTATTCCAAAAAATGATGGCGCTTTCAGAACGACCGACCGCCGTATTTACTGGAAGCGATGAAGTGGCCGCTGGCATTATATCGGAAGCGGTGAAATGCGGCTATCGTATCCCTGAAGACTTAGCGGTCGTTGGTTTCGATAATCAAGCTATTACGGAGTTAACGAATCCGACGATTACAACGGTGCATCAACCGGTGAAACAAATGGCGCAAAAAGCAGTGGATGTGATCGTTGAAAAAATTCAAACGAAAAAATATGAAACAAAGGAAATTTACGAATTTCCACTTCAGCTTATTGTGCGCGCATCAACAATTGGTAGCAAACTTCACCAACATGAAGTTTGACATACATTTCAATTTAAATATAAGGGGGATTTTTCATGAAGAAGGCAACGAAATTTTCTTCTGCATTGCTAGCACTTACGCTCGGATTGACAGCATGCTCTAGCGGTCAAGACACAGGAACGAAGGAAACAACGGACAAAAAAGATGATGCAAAAAAATCAGAAGAAGTTGTAAAAATCGTTTATGCTCGTGGTAAAGATGCGACAAAAGCAACAGAAGAAATTGTCAAAGCGTTTGAAGCAAAATATCCTAACATTGACGTAGAGTTCCGCGAAATGCCTTCAGACACAGGGGCTCAGCACGATGCATACGTCACCATGTTAAACGCTAAATCGTCCGAAATTGACGTCATGGATTTGGACGTTATTTGGCCAGCAGAGTTTGCGCAAGCAGGATACGTTCTTCCGCTTGATCGTTTCATCGAAAAAGATGGTATTGATTTGAGTGCATATAACCAAGGTGCGCTTGCCGCTGGAAATTTCGATGGAAAACAATGGGCGATGCCGAAATTTATTGACACAGGACTATTATTTTATCGTAAAGATATCGTACCAGAAGATAAAGTACCAAAAACTTGGGATGAGTTGTTGACAGCTGCACGTGAGTTTAAAGGACAAGGTGGCACACAATTTGGCTACTTAATGCAAGCGAAACAATATGAAGGATTAGTATGTAACGCGATTGAATTTATTGCGGCATACGGTGGAAAAATTGTTGATGAAAATAACAACGTAGTCGTCAACAGCCCTGAAACAATTAAAGGATTAAAGAAAATGGTTGAAATTGCAACGTCTGACGTTGTGCCAAGCAACATTACAACGTTTACAGAACCAGAATCTCATACAGCGTTTATTGAAGGTCAATCGTCGTTTATTCGCAACTGGCCATACCAATACGCGTTAGCAAACGATCCAGAACAATCAAAAATCGTTGATAAAGTAGGCGTTGCGCCGCTACCTGCTGGTGATAAAGGTTCAGCTGCTGCATTAGGTGGATGGATGACAGCAATTAACGCATATTCGAAAAATAAAGAAGCGGCTTGGGAATTTGTAAAGTTTATGACTGGTCCAGAAGGTCAAAAAATTTCTGCGATTTACGGCGGTTTAGCACCAACGCTTCCAGAGCTATTTAAAGACGAAGAAGTGTTAAAAGCGAACCCATTCTTTGCAGAACAAGGATTTGTTGACGGATTAAATGCAGCAGTACCACGTCCAGTTGTACCAAACTATCCAGAAGTATCTGAAATTATTCAAATTAACGTATCTAAAGCCATTGCTGGACAAATTACAGTCGAAGAAGCTGTGGCGAACATGGAAAAAGAAATTAAAGCAGTTATGCAGTAGTTGCACGTTAGCCTTCAGCCTCGTATGAGCGCTGAAGGCTAAATCCTTTGCATAAAGGGGGAACAATGAGTGAAAAACGAAAAAAAGTCGGAGCGCCGTTTAGCGTACATTCTTGTCGCTCCATCGCTCTTGCTCATTTTAGCCGTCGCCATTTGGCCAGTTATTCAGTCATTTTATTTCAGTTTATTTGACTATCGTTTGAACAACCCAGCAAAATCTTCTCTTCATCTTGATTACAGCTTAAACTTAGAGCGATATTTAGAAAGTTATCCGTTTTTAATGAATGCATTAAAGCAAGAGATGGCGCAAGCAACGGGCGCGGAAAAAGAACAGTTGGCGTCGTTGCAAGAGAAATTGCAACAAGTCGATGAAGAAATTCGCGCAGATGAAGAAGTAGCGAAACGGTATGAACAAGTGGATGAGATTTTGAACAATTTTGAAGTGCCGAGTGAAGAGATTAAAATTGTTTCTATTGATGAAGAAGCGGCACAACATTTAACAAAAACGATTAGCGAAACGAAACAAACGTTAAAAGCGTTAAATGAAAACGGGCAATTGAAACAAGGAGACAAATTAACAGGGCTTGCAAACGGGTTAAGCGGAGCAGTTATTGAACCGAACTTTGTCGGTTTAGCACACTACAAAAACTATTTGAGCGACTCCCGTTTATGGAAAGCGCTTTGGAATACAACCGTATTTACAGTTATTTCTGTATCGATTGAATTAGTGCTCGGCTTAGCGATTGCGCTGTTGATTAATAAAGCGTTTTTTGGACGCGGTCTTGTACGGGCGACGATTTTAATTCCATGGGCCATTCCGACAGCCGTATCTGCGTTAATGTGGAAGTTTTTATATGATGGACAAAACGGAATTGTTGCAAAATACTTTGCAGATATCGGAATCATCAATAATATGAGCGAGCTACTAACGACAGGAGCAGGGGCAATGTTTGCCGTCATTTTCTCCGACGTATGGAAAACGACACCGTACATGGCGCTATTGCTGCTAGCAGGTTTGCAGACAATTCCAAGCTCACTATACGAGGCAGCATCTATCGACGGGGCGACAAAGTGGCAACAATTTGTCAAAATTACGTTACCTCTTTTAAAATCAAGCATTCTCGTTGCGCTCTTGTTCCGTACGCTTGATGCGTTTCGTGTATTTGACTTAATTTTCGTATTGACAGGTGGCGGACCAGCAAACTCGACAGAAACGATTTCGATTTTAGCGTATAAAGTCATGTTCTCACAAACAAACTTCGGTGGCGGTTCAGCGTTGGCGGTGATCGTATTCATTTGCGTAGCGATCATTTCGACGATTTACATTAAGTTTTTAGGTGCTGACCTCATTTCTGACCGAAAATAGGAGGTGCAACGATGCAAAAGAAAGCCGGTCCATTGTTTTATGTGTTTTTATTTGTTTTTGTTTTTTTAGTGATGTTTCCATTTTTATGGATTTTATTAAGTTCGATTAAGCCGTTAAGCGAATTATTTGGTGAAGAAGCATTTAACTGGTTTACGAGCCACCCGACGTTAAAAAGTTACGTCTCTGTTTTCGTCAATTATCCGTTTTTAAAATATTTATGGAACAGCACAGTCATTGCGACAATTACAACCGTATATACCGTATTTGTGGCGGCGTTTGCTGCGTATGCGATTGCGCGCTTAGATTTTAAAGGAAAATCGATCATTTTAGGTATCGTGTTATCGGTATCGATGTTTCCACAAATCGCGACGATTTCACCAATTTATATGTTTGTCAAAAAGTTTGAGTTAACAAATAGCTATTTAGGTTTAATTATTCCGTATACGACATTTGCGTTGCCGCTTTCGATTTGGTTACTAGTCACATTTTTCCGTAAAATTCCGTTTGATTTAGAGGAAGCGGCGAAAATGGACGGAGCGACACCGTTGCAAACGTATTTTAAAGTCATTTTGCCGTTAGCTGTACCGGGGATTTTTACAACGTCCATTCTTGTGTTTATTGCGGCATGGAACGAATTTTTATTTGCGCTAACGATTAACACGGCGGAAAATTATAAAACGGTACCGGTTGGAATCGCGATGTTTCAAGGACAATATACGATTCCATGGGGCGAAATTTCAGCGGCGACAGTCATTGTGACAATTCCGCTCGTTATTATGGTACTATTATTCCAACGCCGCATCGTATCCGGTTTAACGTCTGGTTCAGTGAAAGAATAGCGGAGAGGGGAAAAGAAGATGGAATCGATTCCAAAAACGAAACAATGGTGGAAAGAAGCGGTTGTATATCAAATTTATCCGCGCAGTTTTAAAGATTCAAACGGGGATGGCATCGGTGATTTGCGAGGGATTATTGAAAAGCTAGATTATTTACAAGAGCTCGGTGTCGATGTCGTTTGGCTGTCGCCTGTTTATAAGTCGCCAAACGACGATAACGGCTACGATATTAGCGATTACCAAGACATTATGGACGAGTTCGGCACGCTCGCTGACTGGGACGAACTGCTTCGCGACATGCATGCCCGCGGCATGAAGTTAGTGATGGATTTAGTCGTCAACCATACGTCTGACGAACATCACTGGTTTGTTGAATCACGCAAGTCGAAAGACAATCCGTATCGCGACTATTACATTTGGCGTTCGGGGAAAGATGGGAAAGAACCGAACAACTGGCAATCATTTTTTAGCGGCTCCGCTTGGCAATATGATGAAGCAGCAGGAGAATATTATTTGCATTTATTTTCGAAAAAGCAACCAGATTTAAACTGGGAAAACGAAAAGGTGCGCGAAGAAATTTTCAACATGATGACATGGTGGTTAGATCGTGGCATTGACGGATTTCGGATGGACGTGATTAACTTATTATCAAAAGTGGAAGGGTTACCAGATGCTCCGGTGACGAATGCCAATGATCGTTATCAATGGGGCGGACAATATTTTGTGAACGGACCGAAGTTAATGGACTATTTGCGTGAAATGAAAGAAAAAGTGTTAAGTAAATACGACATTATGACGGTCGGAGAAACGCCGATGGTGACGACAGACGATGCCATTCAGTTTACGAACGAGCAAGATGGCGTAATGAATATGTTGTTTCAATTTGAGCATATGGACGTCGATTCGAAACCGAGTAGCCATCTTGGTAAGTGGGACATTCAACCGTGGAAATTGACCGATTTGAAAAAAATTATGAGCAAGTGGCAAGTGGAACTTCATGGAAAAGGATGGAACTCACTCTATTTAGAAAACCATGACCAGCCACGCTCTGTTTCGCGTTTTGGCGATGATCAAACGTATCGGGTGGAAAGTGCAAAAATGTTGGCGACATGGTTGCATATGATGCAAGGAACGCCATACATTTACCAAGGACAAGAAATTGGGATGACGAACGTCGCGTTCCCGTCGATTGAATATTACCGCGACGTTGAAACGATTAACTTATGGAACGATGTCGTTGTCAATAAGGGGGAAGACCCAGACAAAATTTTAAAAGCGATTCATTACCGTGGTCGCGATAACGCGCGCACACCGATGCAATGGGATGCGACAGAACATGCAGGATTTACGACGGGGACGCCGTGGATTGACGTCAATCCAAACTATCGCGATATTAACGTCGAACAAGCATTAAAAGATGAAAATTCCATCTTCCATTACTATAAAAAGCTCATTCGTCTCCGAAAAGAGCATCCAATTATCGTATACGGATCATATGAACTGTTGCTTGAAGATGATGAACAAATTTACGCATACGTGCGCAAGTTGAACGATGAACAGCTGCTTGTCATCACAAACTTTAGCAGCGAGCAGCCAACATTTACATTGCCGTCACACATCACGTTCACGGAAAAACAACTGCTCATTAGCAACTATGCGGTTGATGAAAACGAATCGATAGACACGATCGTGCTAAAACCGTATGAAGCACGTGTTTATAAACTAAAGTAAAAAGCAGCCACGCGGGCTGCTTTTTACTTTAACAAGTGACGTTTAAGCATTGAACGCATATGTTGCCGTAACATTCATGTTGTTCTTCCATTTCTTTGCCGCACTCGCAACATGTTTTCGGCGGCAACTTTTTATAAAATTCAGACATTTTTTCTAACATAACTCCCCATCCCCTTCGCTTTTATTGATTTTATTGTATTATAACAGATGTACATTTTTCAATAGTTGTTTTATAACATTTACATATGTGAAATTCGTTCAGAAATTTGGTATCGTTTAGTTGTACACATTTTTGCGAGGAAGGTGAATACATATGAAAGTGACCGTTATCGGTTATTGGGGAGCGTTTCCGAAAAAGAATGAGGCGACGTCATGTTACTTATTTGAACACGACGGTTTTCGTTTATTAGTGGACTGTGGAAGCGGAGCGTTAGCCCAACTGCAAAACGTCATTGATATTGAACAAATTGATGCGGTGATCATATCGCATTATCATCACGACCATGTCGCAGATATCGGCCCGCTTCAATACGCGCGACTCATTAAGAAAAATTTAGGCGCACATTTGCCTGAGCTTCCTATTTATGGCCATTCGTTTGATCGGGATGGATTCGCACGCCTTGCTCATAAAGGAGTGACGAAAGCGGTGGCGTACGATCCGAACGATGAGCTTCATATCGGTCCATTTACGATTACGTTTATGCCGACAGAACATCCAGCTGTTTGTTATGCGATGCGCATTTGTGCAGGAGAAAAGACGGTCGTATATACAGCAGATTCGAGCTATTTGCCTCAGTTTGTTCCTTTTGCAAAACATGCGGACGTACTGATTTGCGAATGCAACTTTTACGCAGGACAACATGCGAAACAAGCAGGGCATATGACGAGCGAGGAAGCGGCAACGATCGCCCGCGACGCTGGCGTTAAAACATTGCTATTAACGCACTTACCTCATTTCGGTAACGTTGAACAACTTGTCGACGAAGCAAAAACGATTTTCCATGGCGATGTCCAACTAGCAACAACAAGATGGACGTGGGAAGGGTAGCGATCGGCTACTCCTATTATCA
>NZ_DAITON010000044.1:0-16253 GCF_036834105.1 Anoxybacillus sp.
ACTTTTTCTTCATCGAGACGCTTAATGACTTCGACGAATAATTTTACTGTTTGTTCGTAGTCATCGCGGTGAAGAAGGGCAGCGTGAGAGTGAATGTAGCGCGTCGGGATGGAAATGGTGAGCGCTGGAACGCCGCGCATCGTCATATGGATCGCACCAGCGTCTGTTCCACCGCCTGGCATCGCGTCAAAGCGGTACGGGATGTTCATTTCTTCCGCAACGTTAACGACAAATTCTCGCAATCCTTTGTGAGAAACGAGCGTTGCATCGTATAAAACGATATGCGGTCCACCTCCGAGTTTCCCCATCGCATCTTTTTCTGATACACCTGGTGTATCACCAGCAATGCCAACATCAACCGCAAATGCAATATCTGGTTCGATCGCAAAAGCAGATGTTCGCGCACCGCGCAAGCCCACTTCTTCTTGCACTGTACCAACGCCATATACGACGTTTGGATGCTCCACATCTTTTAATTGTTTCAACACATCGATCGCAACGGCACAACCGATGCGGTTATCCCATGCTTTCGCAAGCAACATTTTTTCATTGTTCATCACTGTGAACTCAAAATAAGGAACGATCGCATCGCCTGGGCGCACGCCCCAAGCAAGCGCTTCATCTCGGCTAGAAGCCCCGATATCGATAAACATATCTTTTATTTCAACAGCTTTTCTTCTCGCTTCAACTGGTAAAATGTGCGGCGGTTTCGACCCGATGATCCCAGTAATGTCGCCTTCTTTCGTCACAATCGTCACACGTTGAGCGAGCATGACTTGGCCCCACCAGCCGCCAAGTGGTTGGAAACGGATAAAGCCTTTTTCATCAATTTGCGTCACCATAAAACCAACTTCATCTAAATGACCTGCAATCATCACTTTCGGACCGTTCTCTTTTCCTACTTTCTTCGCAATTAAGCTACCGAGGCGGTCCGTCGTCACTTCATCCGCATACGGAGCGATATACGATCTCATCACTTCACGTACTTCCCGTTCATTCCCTGGAACGCCTTTTGCATCCGTTAACGCTTTCAACATCGTTAACGTTTCATCGAGCTTCTTCACATCTGTCACTCCTCTCTATGTACAACATTCATTATACTAAACATTTCGACAGTTGTTAATAATTGTGACTTTGTCGTTCATGATTTACTTCGTTTTTCGCGATGTACGCACGTTCAATTTGCTGGGCAGTAAAAGAGAGAGCATGAGCAAGCTGAGCGTACGCATACAATAATTGATCGTATGCTTGTTCGTCCATCTTTTCGCGAAACGTCTGAACTGCTTCGAATACGTGTAAAAACTGTTCAACGAGAGGATGACTTTCTTGCACATGCGGCCATTTCACATGCTCATGAAGCGAAAGATCAAGCCCGAGCGATAAAATAAAGTGAAGACCGTCAACATATTCTTCTAAAATCGTTTCGACTGCTGCTGGTGGCTTCGAGCTCCAAAACTTGAAGCAACGCGTTTCATTCGCAAGTTCCCCGATTTCAACAAGAAGAGCTAACAATTTCCGTTCAACTAAACGTTCACCGCGCAATCCGCGCTCCGTCTCAATTCGTTCGTCCAATTGCCGCTGCATAGCGAATAATTTTCTTATATCCATTTTTTCTCCCCCTCTTATAGAAAATGACCATCCCCTCAAGGGAGAATGGTCATTTCTTTTATTACTTGTTTAAGTTTTCTTTTGCGATGTTCGCAAGTTGTGTGAACGCTGCTGCATCATTTACAGCTAAATCAGCAAGCATTTTGCGGTTTACTTCGATGCCTGCAAGCTTTAATCCGTGCATTAAACGGCTGTAAGAAAGACCGTTCATGCGTGCTGCAGCGTTAATGCGCGTAATCCAAAGTTTGCGGAAGTCGCGTTTGCGTTGACGACGATCGCGATACGCATACATTAATGATTTCATCACTTGTTGGTTTGCAACTTTATATAAACGATGTTTCGAACCGAAGTATCCTTTTGCTAGTTTAAGAATTTTTTTACGACGTCTGCGTGTGACTGTACCGCCTTTTACACGTGGCATAACATTTCCCTCCTAAAATTATTTTACGTTGTCTAACAATTGACGAATACGTTTGAAATCGCCTTTTGATACAAGCGTTGCTTTGCGAAGTTTACGCTTTTGTTTTTGTGTTTTGTTAGCGAATAAGTGGCTAGTGAATGCGTGTGAACGTTTTAATTGACCAGTTCCTGTCTTTTTGAAACGCTTCGCTGAGCCTTTGTGAGTTTTCATTTTTGGCATAAGGTGTTCCTCCCTTTTGTTATTTGTCGTTTTTCGGTGCTAGCACTAAAAACATGCTGCGGCCATCCATTTTTGGTGTCGTCTCAACCGTACCAATATCCGCACATGCTTCAGCAAATCGATCAAGCACGCGCTGACCAATTTCTTTATGCGTAATCGCACGTCCTTTAAAACGAATCGTCGCTTTTACTTTATCTCCTTTTTCAAGGAACTTCCGCGCGTTGCGCAATTTCGTGTTGAAGTCATGTTCTTCGATCGTTGGGCTTAAACGAATTTCTTTTACGTTAATCACTTTTTGCTTTTTGCGCGCTTCTTTTTCCTTCTTTTGTTGCTCGAAGCGGAACTTGCCATAATCCATAATGCGGCATACTGGCGGTTTCGCATTTGGCGCAACCATCACTAAATCCAAGTTTAAGCGCGCTGCAATTTCTAACGCTTCTTGTTTCGTTTTAATCCCAAGTTGCTCTCCATTTGGATCGACTAAACGAACTTCACGTGCCCGAATGTTCTCATTAATAATAAAATCTTTGCTAATAACTAGCCACCTCCACGGTTTTTTCAAACTTGTTTGTTAAAGCAGAGGGCACACAACAAAAAACGTGTGGGCACAATACACCCACACGTCTCGATGACAAACGTTGATCGTGTCATTGAACCTGTTAACAGCCAAATGGCGCCGAGCAGGTGAGAAGCGGGTGCTCCTGCTTGTTTCCAAACAAGTATTTACTTTTACCTTAATATATATACCATGAATGTCATGTTATTGTCAACCGATGTTAATTGATCACAACAGATAACACTATAGCAAACATCGAGAGAAAATGCAACTATTTTCGCACTTCTTTTTCGATGAGATCGACAAACGCATGAAGCGGCATCGTTTCACTTGTTTGTTGGCCGTATTTTCTTACGTTTACCGCCTTCTCCTTTACTTCGTTATCGCCGACAACGAGCATGTACGGAATTTTTTGCATTTGTGCTTCACGAATTTTATAGCCGATTTTTTCTTCACGCTCATCGACTTCAACACGGATGCCAGCAGCTTGTAGTGCATGCTTCACTTCATATGCGTAATCGCTATGAACAGATGGAGCGACCGGAATGACTTGTACTTGCACTGGTGCTAACCAAGTCGGGAACGCTCCTTTATACTCCTCGATTAAAAAGGCAACGAAACGCTCCATCGTCGATACAACACCACGATGAATAACGACTGGACGATGCGGTTTTCCATCCTCACCAATGTACGTTAAATCAAAACGTTCCGGTAATAAGAAGTCGAGCTGAACCGTTGATAGCGTTTCGTCTTTACCTAATGCTGTGCGCACTTGCACATCTAGCTTCGGACCGTAAAACGCTGCTTCACCTTCCGCTTCATAATAATCGAGACCGAGCTCATCCATCGCTTCTTTCAACATGCTTTGTGCTTTTTCCCACATCGCATCGTCATCGTAATATTTTTCTTTATCTTGTGGATCACGATAAGACAGACGGAACGAATAATCTGTTAAACCGAAGTCTTTATATACATCTAAAATTAAATTCACGACGCGTTTAAATTCATCTTTAATTTGGTCTGGACGAGCGAAAATGTGCGCGTCGTTTAGCGTCATACCACGCACGCGTTGCAAGCCTGTAAGCGCGCCAGACATTTCGTAACGATGCATCGTGCCGAGCTCGGCAATACGAATTGGCAACTCGCGATAACTATGAATTTTATGCTTATATACCATCATATGATGCGGACAATTCATCGGACGGAGCACAAGTTGCTCGTTATCCATTTCCATTGGCGGGAACATGCCATCTTTGTAGTGATCCCAATGTCCAGACGTTTTATATAACTCTACGCTACCTAGCACCGATGTATATACGTGCTGATAACCGAGGGATAGCTCTTTATCGACGATATAACGTTCAATTGTTCGGCGAATCGTCGCCCCTTTTGGTAGCCAAAGCGGCAAACCTTGCCCGACTTTTTGTGATGTCATAAATAAGTCAAGCTCTTTTCCAAGCTTACGGTGATCGCGTTCTTTCGCTTCTTGTAAAAGGCGTAAATATTCATCTAAATCTTCTTTTTTGAAAAACGCTGTCCCGTAAATGCGTTGTAACATTTTATTTTTGCTGTCGCCACGCCAGTACGCACCAGCGACACTTAACAGTTTAAACTCTTTTATTTTGCCTGTTGACGGCACATGAACTCCGCGGCAAAGATCGAAAAATTCGCCTTGTTCGTAAATGGAGACGACCTCTCCTTCTGGAATGTCGTGAATGAGTTCGATTTTTAAATGGTCACCGATTTCTTCATAACGGCGAATCGCTTCTTCACGGCTCACTTCTTTTCGAACGATGTCGATGTTTTCTTTTACAATTTTTTTCATTTCACTTTCAATTTTCGGCAAGTCTTCCGCTGTAATTGGCACATCAACGTCGATATCGTAGTAAAAGCCGTTTTCGATCACAGGACCAACACCAAGCTTCACATCTTTATACAAACGTTTAATCGCTTGTGCCATTAAGTGGGCTGTACTATGACGCAAAATGTCAAGCGCTTCTGGCATGTCTTGTGTGATGATCGAAATCGCACCGTCTTCTTCAATTGGTGTGCGCAAATCAATGAAACGGTCGTTTAACTTGCCGGCAATCGCTTTTTTCTTCAAGCCTGGGCTAATGGATGCTGCAATATCCTCCGTTGTTACTCCTTTTGGAAACTCCTTTACCGCCCCATCTGGAAATGTGATTTTTACTACATCTGCCAAAATGACTCACTCCTTTTTTAAAAATAAAAAAACTCGTCCCAAAAACGAGGGACGAGTTGGCTTCGTGGTTCCACCCTTCTTTCCGTCTATACAAATACAAAACGAGCGTATAAACGGCTTCATTTCGATAACGGCGTACACCGTCAGCAATTACTGAACGGGCAATCGTCCCATTGTTCACTGCTGAAGTTTAGAGGTGGTAAGTGCATTTTCCGTGTTAGGAAGGTTTCAGCCTATGCCTTCCCTCTCTGTGAACCGTAAAAATACACCCGTGTCCTCATCATCACTTTTGGCTTTATTCACTATGTATGTCATTATAAGCATATTTTTTTGGAAAATCAAGAGGTGTTCGTAGCTCAATTCGCTCTTGAAATACGTTTTGAATCGTTTGAATCATCCCAACATCTGTCGCATCGGTATATATCCATATTTTTTCTGGCGCAATAGAGACGAGCGGTGCTAATACAGATGTATCAATATACATCGGTTGACTCACCATCAATCTACGGTCAATCCACTGCTTCAGTTGCTGAGGTGATAAGTAAACAAATTGCTCATCGAAAAATTGAAACGATCCGTGCTCATATAATACGTGGAGAGCGTTCATTTGCGGTTGACGTAATGCAACAATTTCACGCAACATATGAACAAATGATTGGTATTCTTGCTCTAGTTTGTATTCATCAATGGCTAATTCAACATAATGCATCAGCCGATCATAATACGGTTTTAAACGGAAAGTCATAAGAGACTCAAATGAAAACAACCCTTCATGCAAACATTCGTGCAACGATTGTGCAATTAATTGCTCACGAGACATATTCACTTTTTTCCCAAGACGATAATCATACCTTTCCCCTTCAATAAACGAATAGGCGAGCTGTAAAATTTGCTGTTGTTCTTCTTCAATTTCGTAAAAAAATGTGCGCGAAATGATCGATAAAATCCAGCGTGCCTCAAAAGCGCGAATGATACATGAAGTGAAAATTGGAATAAACAATGCGCGCATGTGCGCAACATCAGGTTCATGAAAAAAAACGGTAATCGCCTTTTCGTCATAAATCACTTTTCCATACGGTTGCGGCGCTTTACTCAATTCAGCAAATAATCGTTGTGCATCTTGTCCATCTTGAAATACGATATGAATCAACGGTGCCCCCCCTTTTTCCGAAACATGCTTGTTTTATATATATGGGGGACACCGTCTGTTTATCACATGTCGATTCGGCGATTTTTTCCTTTCATTTCAATCGGTGTAGCTAAATAAACAATTCGTTCAATGATTCGCGCCGCTTTCACTTGTTCTTCTTCACCACGCTGCGAATGGGCAAGATGATGAGTAAGACGTTTTAAGTCAAAATTGGATGTAAAACATGTCGGCAGATGCTCTAGCATACGATATTGTAAAATCGGCCCGAGCACTTCATCGCGCCACCAGCTTGACATAAGCTCCGCTCCTAAATCATCGAGCATAAGCACGGGTACTTGTTTTGCATATTCGATCGTATCTTGGAATGCATCCGTTTGAAGCGAGGACTTTAACGCGCGAACGAATTCTGGCACATACACAAGAAACGAAGCAATATGTCTTTGGGCTAGCTCGTTTGCCATCGCCGCTAGCAAATACGTTTTTCCAACACCGAACGACCCGTACAAATATAGTCCTTTCATTCGCTTCCCTATTTCATACGTCGATGCAAAGGTGTTCGCTAGCTCAATCGCTTCAATGCGTCCAAGATCATCCGTTGCTAGCTGATCGAATGATGCTTGCAGCATATCACGCGATATAAACAAACTACGAATAAGCGACTGTTGCTTTTTCCGTTCATCATCTTGTACTTTGCGAGCACACCGCTCATATTGTACGTCAATGTTTTTTCCTTGCCAAATTAAGTGAGGAGTATACCCCTTCAGCAAGTTCGGGCATTGTTCTAAACTACGACAACGTTCACAATGCTTACTTTGTTGTACAAATTCATACAACTTGCCGAGATGACGATTAAGCGTTGCATCTGTCACATGATGACTGCGCAAAAAGGCTTGAACATGTGGATCACGTAAAATGTCACGCTTCATCGCCTCATACCGTTCTTTAAAATCGTGTCGATTCATCAAATGGTTGATCGTTTCCCGAATTGGTTTCATCGTTTATCCCCTAACTTTTCGGCTTTTTCAACCGTTCTTCCAACTCGCGCCGTTTTTGTTCTAACTCTTCTTCCGACTTGACTTGCTTTCGTTCAAACTGCGAATAATCCGTTTGCAGCCAATCTGGCAGTAATTCCGTACGAATCGGCTTTTTAGAGCCTTTTTTCTCTTTTTCTTTCATAAACGTTTCATATTCGCGCGCTTCTTTTTTCGCTAGCTCCATCGCTTGTTGTACCGTACGCACCTTTTTTCGCGCCCATGAACTCGCGATTTTTTCAACGTATTTTTTCGGTAATTTCATATCCGTGCGCAGCATAACGTAATAAATTAAAACGTTCATGACACCTGGCGGCAATTTTTGCTTAAACATAATCTCTTCAATGAGCTGCAAATCTGCTAATGCAGGTTCAACGCCACCAGAAAAGTCCATAAGCAATTGTCTTGGTGAGACGGTTTCAAGTTGTTTCATTAAATATTCTTCTTCGTTTTTCGGCTCGGCATGCGCCATCGTTCGTTCTGCTAACGGTTGCACCCGATCATATAAACGCGGGAGCGCTTCCCCTCGTTCAAATTGATACCATTCTTGCGCCGCCTTTCTTAACGCTTCGATGTCAATTTGTTCAGCCGGATCAATGACACCCATCACAATTTTTTGCATATCAAGCGGACCAATGCCATATAAAAAGGCGAGCTTTTTAATCGCCTCTTTCACTTTTTCAGTAATGGCGCGCCGCGGCACAAGATGATGAGACAATCCAGCGTAAAATGCGTCAAAATCAAATATATCGTCTTGCATCGTATACGTTGCTCGTTCTTTTCTCATATACTGTTGCCCGTCTTGGAGCATCACTTCTTGTTTCGCTTCATCGCTTAACTTATGAATCATTTTTTCAGGTTGAACCGATGAAAATACATCATGAAATGAGCGAGTAACAGGTGTAAACGAAGTGTAATCAATGGCACGATCGGAAAAAAACTTTTTCAGCTTTTGGAATTTTGTTTTCCCTACACGGTCATACAAAAAAACATTTAACACACCGTCAGTAAAAAATTGTTCCGGTGTAAGTGGCAAGCGAAGTTCATAAATAAATACTCTTTCATCATCTGCATTCGTTCGTTTCATGTACGTATTTAATAGTCCGATCCCTTCGAGCTTTAAACGCTCAGCATATATGGTCGGCAAGCTACATTGCATAATGGCCATTAAGCTATGGTGCGTCGTCTCTTCCCCCCACAATCGCGCTTGCTCCAGCTCACTCCATAACGTCATATATAAGCTATACGCCTGAGCGCCAACTAAAGGTTGATATAACAGCGTCAACACTTTTCTGTCAAGCTCACTTAACAGTCCATTGGCGTGTACAATATATCGGTCGACTGCAATTAGCTCTTTCCAACTATACTCCATATGATCAACCTTCTTCGTATGAATGAAAAGAGCATATTAAGCTCTTTCCCCTTGTTCTTTTTTAATGAGCTCTTTTAATTCTTCAATGAAGACGTTTAAATCTTTAAACTGACGATATACAGAGGCAAAGCGAACGTAAGCTACTTCATCAATTTTGGACAATCGTTCCATCACCATTTCTCCGATCGCCTCGCTTTTCACCTCGTTCATGCCGCTGTTGCGCAATTCCCGCTCAATTTGGCGCGTCACTTCTTCTAATTGCTCGAGGGCAACCGGACGCTTTTCACACGCTTTAATGAGACCGCGTAATATTTTTTCACGGCTAAATTCTTCCCGCGTTCCTTCTTTTTTCACAACAATAAGCGGTGACTCTTCCACTTTCTCAAACGTTGTAAAGCGAAAATGGCAACGTTCACATTCACGACGGCGGCGGATGGAACGCCCTTCATCGACCGGACGCGAATCAAGCACGCGCGTCCCATTGTGGTGACACGATGGGCATTTCATATGTATCAGCTCCCTGACAGTAATCTTACCCTTATAGTAGACAAAAAAAGAACGATGTACAACTACTTCTCTCCATATATTCCCGACCCGATGTATGTTAATCGTTTCGCTAATTCGTCATACAAGCGGATGATGAGCTGGCGACTAAATCCGAAATCAACAGGAAGCCATGTTGTTTCCGTTGTCACTGAAAAATCAATGGCTGTTTCAAACGGTCGAACAGAAATAACCGTCACGACGATAAACGCTTTTTTTCCTTTCGTTAGCGATACGCTCATTTCTCCTCGTTCTTCTGATATCGCTACAACGCGACACCCTTCCATCTGCTCAAACATTTCTTTGACGGCTTTTAACGCAGCCGTTTGCGTCGTTTTATAGTAGCGACTTTTTAACTGTTCATCAGGATGACGTTCAGATGTTTCATTATGATTTGTAAATATATATTTTATTTTCACCTTTCGTCCCCTCACCTTTCGCAAATGATAAAAAAAGAGGTGCATCATCTACACCTCTTTTCCCTTCCTCATTTATTATAAAGCTTTTGCTTGTTTAATTTCAATTGGACCCATACCGCGCGGCAATTCGATTGTTTCGCGTGTTTGCGCACCTAACGCTTCAGCGATGTAATCCGCCGCAATTGTTGGATCTAAATGACCACATGTGTACACATCAATGCTAGCATAGCCATGCTCAGGAAAACTATGGATAGTTAAATGTGATTCAGAAATGATTACAACACCGCTAACGCCTTGTGGTGCAAACTTATGAAACGCAACTTCACGAATTTCAGCGCCAGATTTTAACGCTGCATCAACAAATGTTTTTTCAATAAATTCGATGTCATTCAACTTATCAAAATCGCATCCCCAAAGTTCTGAGATAACGTGACGACCCATTGTATCCATGATCGTATCCCCCTTTAATAAATTTTGAAAAAAATAAACGATGAATTTCTTTTGCTTTCTGGAATGTATAACTACCACGGGGGAAAGTTAGTCCAAAGAGGTCCTAACCCTTTAAGTAGTCACATTACCACGCGTTCAAGAAGTTCACGAAAAATAGTATACTTTGTTTATATCTTTTTTTCAATATTGTTTTTTATTTTTTTGTAAAATGGGCATAAAAAATAACGCTGGAATACCCAGCGTTATACATTCGCGACCGCTTCATTTTTCAGCAAGTGTTTGGCGACAAGTTTTGTTAAATCAACGACGCGACAAGAATAGCCCCATTCATTATCGTACCATGCGAGTACTTTCACTTTCCGATTTTCGATCACCATTGTTGATAATCCGTCGACAATCGCAGAGTGTGGATTTGTATTAAAATCAATAGACACAAGCGGTTCCATCGTCACGTCTAAAATGCCTGTTAGCGACCCGCGCGCTGCTTCCATAAACGCTTCGTTTACTTCATCGACGGTCACATCTTTTTTCACGTCGACAACGACATCAACGAGCGAAACATTTGGTGTTGGAACGCGCAACGCCATGCCATGCATTTTTCCTTTCAAATGAGGCAGGACGAGGGCTAATGCTTTCGCAGCCCCTGTCGTTGTCGGAATGATTGACTGGGCGCATGAGCGTGCACGGCGTAAGTCTTTATGCGGATTGTCAATATTTTTTTGATCGTTTGTATATGCATGAACCGTTGTCATCAATCCGTTTTCAATGCCAAAAGTTTCATCAAGCACTTTCACAACAGGTGCTAAGCAATTCGTCGTACACGAAGCGTTGGAAATGATGATGTGCTCTTTAGAAAGCATATGTTCGTTTACTCCCATCACAATCGTCACATCTTCATCTTTACCTGGTGCTGTTAAAATCACACGCTTCGCTCCTGCTTCCACATGCATCATCGCTTTTTCTTTCGCATTAAATTTTCCTGTCGCTTCAATGACGATATCGATTTGAAGCTCTCCCCACGGCAATAACCGCGGATCGCGTGAATTGAGTAACTTTACTTTTTTCCCATTTACAATGAGACCATCTCCAACCGGAACGACTTCTCCATCAAATTTGCCATGATTCGAATCATATTTTATTAAATGAGCTAACGTTTCAGGCGGATAGCTCGCATTAATCGCTACAATCTCAATGTCATGTTCCATTATAGCTTTTCGGAATACCATGCGCCCAATGCGTCCGAATCCGTTAATCGCTACTCTCGCTTTCATTATATAGCCCCTTTCGATATATGTGTTATACTATTTATCTGTTATTCACAAAAATAGTATAACATTTTTAAGGTGTTTATGCTATAAAAAAATAAAAAAAGGGCATCCTATTTTTTTAGGACACCCCAACGCATTAAACATGCACGCAATTGTCGTTTCGTTTCTTCAATCGTTCCGTTATTATCAATAATTGCATCGGCTTTCTTTCTTTTTTCTTCAAGTGGCATTTGTGCTTTCATACGCGCCCATGCTTCTTCAACGGAAAAACCGTTACGCTCACAAAGACGCCGCAGCTGCGTTTGTTCGTCTACATATACGACAAGAATGCGATCAACGAGATGCTCTAATTTACTTTCGAATAAAAGAGGGATATCAAGAACGACCGCTTTTTTCGCTTGTTTTGCATATTGCTCTTTTTGTTGTAGCATATGTTTCCGAACGAGCGGATGAACGATCGCATTCAACTCATTTCGTTTTTGTTCATCAGAAAATACGATCGCCCCAAGCTTACGCCGATCAATCGCCCCGTTTGCATCTAAAATGTCGCGCCCAAACGTTTCGACAATCGGCCCGTATGCCTCACCGTCAACCGCTGTAACACGGTGGGCGATTTCATCTGCATCGATGACAGGAATATGTAAGTCGCGGAACATCGCTGCGACCGTGCTTTTTCCGCTCGCGATGCCCCCAGTTAATCCAATCGTTAACACGACTGTCACCTCTTATCTCATTTTAAAAATACCGAGCACAATGAGCATAATCCCAGGTAAAAACGAATATTTTTGCATCCATCCGGATGTTCCAAACGACTTTCCAATTTTCAAACCACTAAATAAAAAGCAGAAGCTGAGCAAACAAACGAGAAACGTAGTAAACGTCAATGAATAGTTTAAAAGCGCCGCGCTTACCCCTGCGCCAAACGCATCAAGTGATAACGCTACACCTAAAAATACCGCTTCCATCCCTGTAATCGTACCTGATCGGTCAAAATCGGCCATCGTCGGTTTTCGTAAAATTTGAATGACGATACCGAGCGAACGAATTTCTACATTCATAATAAACTTTTCTTCGTTCTCATCTCGTTTGAGCATAAATTGAATAATCATCCATAGCCCTAATAAAATTAATATACTTCCACCAATGGCGTTTGCAGCAGTTGGCGAAAAGAACACATACATGATGCGCCCAATGCCCATCGCAACTAAAAAAGTCATACATGAACAAAGCGAAATAATGAGCAATGAACGAAGCGGAATATGTACCCCCCGCATGCCATACGTAATGCCGACAGTCAAACCGTCGATGCTCACAGCTAAAGCAAGCAAAAATAACGACCATGTAACCATATGCGCTCGCCCCTTCCTTTAAAAGCTACCATAGTATATGGAAGGAGCCTATGCAATGTTCTTCTTCTATTTTTGACACGTTTCACAATAATGTGTACCGCGATTGGCGACGACCGTTTTTATAATTAAGTTGCCACATCGGCGGCACGGCATATTGGCGCGACCGTACACATATAATTCATTTTGAAATGTTCCCGACTTTCCTTGTGTATTCACATACGTGCGAACCGTACTTCCCCCCTTTTCAATCGCTTCTCGAATCGTTTCAATGATCGCTCTATGTAACGCTTCCACTTCCTGTACAGTTAACGTTGAAGCTGCACGTTCCGGATGAATAAACGAACGAAATAATACCTCATCGACATAAATATTGCCTAATCCTGCGATAATCGTTTGATCGAGCAATGTCGCCTTAATTGTTCGTTTTATCCGTCGAAGTTGATCACTAAGCCATGAAACTGTAAGTTGTTCGTCCAGCGGCTCACGTCCGATGTTTGACAAAGGAGGGGCGTTTAATTCATCTCCTTTATTGAACAAATGCATCGTGCCAAACTTACGCACATCGCGATAACGAAGTTCGGTACGATCCGTAAACGTGAAAAAAATGTGCGTATGTCGATCAAATGGCGCATGTTCATTTTCACATATATAACGTCCTTCCATACGCAAATGTGAAACGAGAACGACATTATCCAATTGAAACATAAGAAATTTGCCTCGTCGTTGAATGTCGCGGATCGTCTGCCCTTGCAGACGATCACAAAACGTTTCTACGTCAGGATGTTGAATGATTTTTTCCCAATGCACTTTCACCCGTTCAATCGTTTTGCCTACAACAAGCGGAAGAAGCGTACGCCGTACCGTCTCCACTTCAGGTAATTCTGGCATATTCGTTCATCCTTTCATTACTTTGCATCATACCACGTCGGTCCAAAATGATAATCGACTTTTAATGGAACACGTAATGATACAGCGTTTTCCATTACATCTGGAACAATTTTTTTCAACGATTCAATTTCTTCTTTTGGCGCTTCTAAAATGAGTTCATCATGCACTTGTAACAATAAGCGTGCTTGCATTCGTTCCTCCCGTAGCCGCTCAGCTAAATCAATCATTGCCTTTTTAATAATATCTGCAGCACTTCCTTGAATTGGCGTGTTCATCGCTGTCCGCTCGGCAAAACTGCGGACGTTGAAATTGCTGCTCGTAATATCCGGCAAATAACGACGGCGGTGAAGCAACGTCGTCACATACCCTTTTTGCTTCGCATCTTGCACGATTTCTTCCATATACTTTTTCACACCCGGATAACTGTGGAAATAGCGTTCGATAAATTCAGCCGCTTCTTTACGTGTAATACCTAAATTTTGTGACAATCCATAGTCGCTAATTCCATAAACGATACCGAAATTAACCGCTTTCGCTTGACGGCGCATATGGGCAGTCACTTCATCTTCTGCCACATGAAAAATGTCCATCGCCGTTTTCGTATGAATGTCCAAATCTTGATGAAAGGCTGCAATTAAATTGTCATCATTAGCTATGTGGGCTAGAACACGCAACTCAATTTGTGAGTAATCAGCAGCAAAAATGACCCAATCATCAAAAGATGGAACGAACGCTTGGCGAATTTTTCTCCCTTCTTCAATGCGAATCGGAATGTTTTGTAAATTCGGTTCCGTTGAACTTAAACGCCCTGTTTGAGTTAACGCTTGTTGAAAAATGGTATGCACTTTTCCTGTATCTTGACGTACGACTTTCATCAATCCTTCTATATACGTTGATTGCAATTTCCCAAGTTGGCGATAATGTAAAATTTGATCAATGATTTCATGATATGGCGCTAATTTTTCTAACACGTCGGCAGACGTTGAATAACCTGTTTTTGTTTTTTTCACGACCGGTAACTGCAATTTTTCAAATAAAATTGTTCCGAGCTGTTTCGGAGAATTGATGTTAAATGTTGTCCCTGCTAGTTCATAAATGCGTTGCTCAATTTGGTGAAGTTGAGCGGCGAACTCTTCCCCCATATGCTGTAAACGTTCAACGTCTACTTTCACCCCATGAAATTCCATCTCACCTAAAATGAACGTAAGTGGCAATTCTAAGTTAGTAAGTAGCTCAAATTGTTCATTTTGCTTTAATTCATGAATATACGTTTCCTTTAACGAAAGAATCGCTTTTGCCTTTCTTACAAGATGTTCAGCTAATACATTTACCGATGGAACAGCTTGTTTCGCTCCTTTCCCATATACTTCTTCGTCGCTTTGTACATCTGTATATTGCTTTGTTTTTGCAACAGCTGCGATATCCCCGTTTGCATCTGTCGGATTGAGCAAGTATGCCGCTAATAATAAATCAAAATCGATTCCTTTTAATTCAATGCCGTGCCACTTTAGCGCAACAATTGCTCGTTTCGCGTCAAACACACTTTTTTTACATTGCTCATTCTCAAGCCATGCTCGAAATACAGAAGATGCAAAAGCAACGTCTGTCGGGATAAAAAAATGTCCTCGCTCATTCACAAGTGCAAATCCGAGAATCGGTGCTTGATGATAATTTTCATCAAGCACTTCGACAACAAGGGCGCTATCTTCCGTCAACATGTGCTCGTCAATCGTTTGTACCGTTACGAAAGAGATGTTCGTTAACGATCGTTGTTCATGTGAAGAATGTCCAATTTTATACATGAGCGACGTAAAACCTAGCTCTTGAAACAATGCTGCCAGTCGTTCGACATCATATGACTGCCATGCTAATTCATCGAGCGATAGTGTGAGCGGAACGTCGCGATGAATGGTCGCTAACTGCTTACTTAGTAGCGCTTGTTCACGATACGTTTGTAAATTCTCTTTTAGTTTTTTTCCTGAAATATGTTCAAGTGATGCTAGTACGTGTTCAACTGTTCCGTACTCCTTTAACAACTTTAACGCTGTCTTTTCTCCGACTCCCGGAACACCCGGGATATTATCTGATGCATCCCCCATTAACCCTTTTAAATCAACAATTTGTGCGGGCGTTAATCCGTACTTTTCAAGCACATGCTCTGGCGTATATCGTTCCATATCTGTTATTCCTTTTTTCGTCACATGCACATGAATACGGTCAGACGCTAATTGAGTTAAATCCCGATCTCCTGAAATAATCACAACGTGAAATCCTTCTTTTTCCGCTTTTGTCGCAAGCGTCCCAATAATATCATCCGCTTCGTAATTTTCAAGTTCATATGTGCGGATGTTATATGCATCAAGCAACTCACGTAAAAATGGAAACTGTTCTGATAGTTCTGGTGGCGTCTTTTGTCTCCCACCTTTATATTCTGTATACACTTCATGACGAAATGTCGTTTTCCCTGCGTCAAACGCAACGAGCATATGCGTCGGCTTTTCTTCTTCAATGAGCTTCATTAACATCATCGTAAAACCGTAAATCGCATTTGTATGAATCCCTTTATCGTTATGTAAGAGCGGCAGAGCAAAAAAAGCGCGGTAAGCGATGCTATTGCCGTCGATCAATACTAATTTATTTGCCAAACCGAAAACCCTCCTCTTTATTCACTTACGCTTATTTTACCACGATACCCGCTAAAAAAGAAAAAAGACGAGAACATTCGTTGTCCTCGCCTATTCCAAGACAATCGGCTTCTTGGATGAAGGGGTTTTCA
>NZ_DAITON010000045.1:0-16165 GCF_036834105.1 Anoxybacillus sp.
CCGCCTGTATACAATTGTCTTCCTTGTGCCAAACTACACGTAAACGTATAAATAAAATAATTTTACAAACTTTCTTACGTTTTTTATTATCTTATAACTTCTCGTTTGTCGCAACATCTTTTTATAAATAAAATACGTAAATTAAACGAAATTTAAACAAAAAATGTTCGGGAAATGAGGGATAATTATGAACGTTACAATACATTGGGAGAGAAGTTGGAAGGATGAATTTATTACGCGCATGGAACGCGATGGCCCGTGGGCAAACTGGGAATTGTACGAACTGGCACGCGAAGCTGCCGAGGCTTTAGCTATTCCTCAGTTTGATGGGCTACAAGCTCCAAAACATTTGCCGCATATGACAATTTTACCTCATCAATATGAAGTGGCGCGCCAAGTTGTCGAAGAAATGAACGGGAAAGCCATTTTAGCTGATGAGGTCGGACTCGGAAAAACAATTGAAGCTGGATTAATTTTAAAAGAATATATGATTCGCGGTCTTGTAAAAAAAGCGCTTATTCTCGTTCCTGCTTCACTCGTTTCACAGTGGGTGCAAGAATTAAATGAAAAATTTTTTATTCCTGCCGTTGCCCAAAAGAAAAGTTACGTATGGGAGCAATGCGACGTCGTCGTTTCATCGATTGATACAGCGAAAAAAAGCCCCCATCGAGAAATCATTTACGAGCAAGCTTATGATATTGTCATTATTGATGAAGCGCATAAATTAAAAAACAATAAAACGAAAAACTATGAATTCGTTCAAGGATTGAAAAAGAAATTTTGCTTATTGTTAACGGCAACACCGATTCAAAACCGTGTTGAAGAAATTTTCCACCTCGTTTCTCTCCTGAAACCAGGACATTTAGGAAATGCTGAACAATTTCAAAAAAGATATGGAAAATTGCGTACGCTACATGATGATGCTCATTTGAAAGAGCTCATTCGCAAAGTGATGATTCGGCATCGTCGCCATGATACGGGAATTGAATGGACAAAACGGCATGTTGAAACAGTTTTTATCGATTTTTCCGAAGCGGAGCGAAACGTATATGAGGCCATTCAACAATTAAAACGCGCACAACCTCTTTTTTCAGATGCATCGTTATCACACATCACTTTGCTGCGTGAAATATGTAGCAGTAAAGAAGCACTTTTTTGTACGTTAAAAGGAATGCTTGAGCGACAACCTGACATAGAAGCGACGATCGGTACATTACTACAAAAGATGAACGATATCACGGAACATACAAAAGCAAAAAAAGCGCTTGAACTCATTCAAAAAATAAATGATAAAGTCATTGTGTTTACGGAGTATCGAGCGACACAATTGTATTTACAATGGTTTTTCAAACAACACGGCATTTCTTCCGTACCGTTTCGCGGTGGGTTTAAACGAAGTAAAAAAGATTGGATGAAAGAGTTATTCCAACATCGCGCACAAGTGCTTATCGCCACAGAAGCTGGTGGAGAAGGGATTAACTTACAGTTTTGTAATCATGTCATTAACTATGATTTACCGTGGAATCCCATGCGTCTTGAACAACGAATCGGACGCGTTCACCGTCTCGGTCAAACAAAAGATGTGAACATTTACAATTTCGTCGTGCGCCATACGGTCGAAGAACATGTATTTATGCTGCTATATGAAAAAATTCGTTTGTTTGAACGGGTCGTTGGCGAACTAGACGATATTTTAATGAAACTAACATCTCCATCGTTCTCAAATCATGTCGAGCGGATCATTGCCCAGTCGAAAAGCGAAGGGGAACTTAAAATAAAAATGCAAAATGTCGTGGAAATTTTAACAAATATGGAGGATGGCGCCCATGCAGCAACATGATATTCAATCATTTCTCGAGCGTTTTTTCGCGGCTACCCATTGTCCCGTTTTAGAGCGCAGCGATGGGCATATACGCGTTCAATTGACTGTCGACATGGACAAACAATTAATGAATCGCCCGTTTTATTGGCATTACGTCGAACGAATTGGCGCGAGTGGCGAACCGTTGCAACTATCGCTCATCACAAAACAATCTACGCATGAAAAAGGGGAATACATTCATTTTGGCTCCCCACGCCTTCATCAAATTTTTTCTGTTGCTAAAATGAACGGCCGTTTCGTTCGCCTTTACGAACGAGTAAGCGGACGATCCGTTGCGCTTCATCCTTGGCTTCACGTGAACATACTCATCTCATATGAATGCGATCGGAAACAAGATCGTTTATTGTCGTTAGCTATTCATCTTATTAGCGGAACGATCGTTGAGGCGTTTTATGATGTGTTAAAAGAAAAAAAATGGGCCGCCACTGTACCTGATTATTGCTTTACGATTTCTCCGCTCATTAAACCGATTCATGGCCTTGCGCGACTTGAGGCGTACATCGAGCGCATCATTACATCAGAAACGCATGAGTGGGCAAACGAAGCGCGGGCACGCTGGGAAGAAGATTTAGCGCTATTGCAACACTTTTACGAAGGTGTAGAAGAAAAAAGAGAAGAATATGAAAGCGAGAAAGAAGCGTTGCGCCAAAGATATGAGCCGAACATTCACATTTCTATCATTAACGGTGGTCTATTTTATTTGGAAGCGAAATAAGGCTAAACATAGCCTTATTTCCGCTTAAATAAAAGCATAACTGCATATGGAATGACACCGAACCAACGATATAAGAACGGCTGCTTTTGTTGTTTTTTTAACTGTTTCTTTTCCTGTCTTTTTCTTTTCCGTTCTTCCTTCGGTTGATCTAAATACCGTACAACTTGTTCCGTCATAAATTTGACGTAGTCGTTTCCGGCCATCGCTCATCACCTCAACGCTAGTATCGTCAAAAATGAGGCGTTTTAAGCATGAACACAATGCTTTGTACGATATCATCTACCGTGCGATTTGTTGTATCAATCGTCATATGCGCTTCCTTATACCAAGGGAGTCTTTGTTCAAATAACTTTTTTATTTGTTCCTGCTTATTTTTCATGATCAATGGCCGCGTAGCATCATCAGCTAGACGACGAAACAGTTCATGTAATTCACAATGCAAGTAAATGACAATACCATGGGCGCGCATAAACTGACGATTTTCTTCCTGAATGACAATTCCACCGCCTGTCGTAACAATCACATGTTCTGTTGGCAACTGTCTTAATATTTCCCGTTCATACGCCCGAAATGTTCCTTCCCCTTCTTCCGAAAAAATTTGGGCAATCGTCTTGCCAGTTTGCTGTTCGATGTACGTATCTGTATCAATGACCGGGACACCTAACACTTCCCCTAATCGTCTTCCAACCGTCGTCTTCCCTGCTCCCATGAATCCTGTTAAATAAATCGCTCTCATCTTCTCTCCCTCACTAATACAATTCTTTCCATTCGGTTATGTCGTTTGTGGATGCATCAAATTGACATTGGACGTCATACCGAAATTGCGCATTCGTCACACATGATATAGTGACAAGCCAAACAACTTCACTACCTCTTTTTGCTGTATATGTCGCTTGACCGTACGAAAATGATACCGTTTTGCTTAATGATGACACGTTTTCCGGTGCATTTGCAAGCGTTTGTTTCATATGAGAAAGCGTCTGTTTCATCAAATAATCTGCTTCATACCACTTTTTTTCTTCTTCGAAAAACTGTATTTCTGTATTGTACAATGCGACAGAATGAAGAAAAAGAGCGCTGATCAATAATGCGCACATAATAGTAAATGGAAAAATAACACCTCGTTCATTTTCGACGTTAGCGAAAAAACGGAATAAACGCCTCATACGAATCCCCCTTATCTGTTAGCACGTGAATACGAATCCCCCCCTGCTCTTTTTCGTAACGTACATGCTGAATAAATTGAAGCATAATTTCATGACCTGTGGCGTTTACGCGGCGACGAATGAGAGTTCCATACTTTTCATACGTCACGCGTTCTCCTGTCCATTTATCGAATTGAATGGCCGTCCCGTATATACGAACGTCTTTTGATTCCCTTACTTCCATTTTCGCTTGCTGAATAAAAACAAGCCATTCAAAGTAGTGAAACTTTCCGTGTTTTATCGTATGATTCGATGCTAAATGAAACAATGTGACCAATAAAGATAAAATAATAAAAAAAGCTGCTAGCGACATCAATACTTCAATTAACGTGAAACCTTTTTCCCTTTTCTTCATTGTAACAATGGCTCACATCTTTCTTTTGTTCGTTTCAATCTATCTTCCCAACGGATGCACCGTTCATTCGATCGCGTAAACAGCGAAAATGTATGGTTTTCCCGGACAATAACCGTTTCATTGTCAACCTGTCCATTCATCATTGCCTCATATAAAATTTGATTCGCAATTGTTTCGATCTTTTTATTTTCTCGCTCTACCATAATAATTGTCCAATTAGCGACGATGATCGCGATCAAACCGCCCCATAAACTAAGTGAAACGAGCAGTTCAAAAAACGTAAAACCGTTACAATTTTTGTGCATACAATCGTCCTTTCCCTAATTGAAAAACGATTTTATACTTTTTATTTCCGTATGCAACAAGCAATGTTCCTGCCTTATTGATGTTGCCATTTGAATAATACATTAGCGGCGGAGATAATGTAGCCATTTGAAATTGAAAAGGGGACGGGAAGGAGCGAACAAGCAATTCCTTCCCAAACGTCCCTCCTTCTTTCACTTGATAGCGGCATGTGTCGAAATAAAATATAATCGTGACCGTCTTTTTCCGACTCATCGCATATTGTTGTGCATATAGCATGTCGTTGCTAAACTGTTCTAAAAAATATTGTAACTGTCGCTCGGCTACTGTTTGTTGAAGTGGTGGAACGGTAAAAGCCATGATCGTTGTCACAATAAAAAGAACAATTAACATTTCGATTAACGTAAACCCTCGTTCATTCACTTTGTAAAACGTTCCCTTCACTCGTAATAACGATCGCTTTTCCATTTGGACAACGGTCGCTTTCGATATATTTTCCATCTACTAGCTGTTGCACTGTCGGAATTGAACCGTGTTCCATTTCGTATGCTTTCACTTGAGACTGAACCATCTTTATAAACGCGGAACACCCTTTACTGTTAATCATACTGTTATGTTTTGTCACATTTGGAATCGTAATTAAAATTAAAATGGTAATAACCATTAACACAATTAACATTTCGATTAACGTAAATCCTTTTTCATTGCGCATGTATATCCCCCTTTATATGTGATTTAACAGTTGAAAAATGGGCCATAACATAGCCACATACATGAAGATGACAAAAATGCCGATACAACTGAGCAACAACGGTTGAATGATATACACGATTTTTTTTATACGATTTTCTAATTTTTGTAACGAAAATTGACTGTAATGAAACAATTCTTGAACTAATTCACCATTCGACTGACCGTGCCGAATGACAACGGGAAGCTCCTTTTCGTAATACTTCCGCCGCTGAATGATTTCGTCCAGCTTTTCGCCTGCACATAGCTGTTGTCGAATGATTTTTGCTTCTTCTTTCAATAACGGGAGATGAGGCTGTTGCATAAAGATTTGCAGCGCCTCATAAATGGATAGTCCTCCTTTTAGTAAGTGACTTAATTGTAAAGCAAACACTTGTGTATGAAAGGAAACAATCCAAGAACGAACGAACGGCAATTTCATAAACAAATCCATTTGCTTGTAAATCGGCCATGAACGAACGAAAAGAAAGTAAAATGAAACGATAAAAAGAACGATTATAAGCATAGCGAAAAGCATACGTGGAAGCCATACAGCGACAGCAAAAATGAAAGTAGAAAAGGAAGAACGAGCATGAAACGAAGAAAGAAGTTGAGAAAACTGCGGAGCTAATACTTGCTGAAACATGAGAAACATCACCACACAAAAGCCGAACAAAAACAACGGATAGCGCATGATACGTTTCACTTGTTCAACGTAACGCGCTCTCATGTGACCGATTTCCCCGGCTTCGATGAATCCGTGAGCAAGTTGTCCATGTTGTTCTGCAAAAAATAAATATCCTAACAGATGATGATGAAACTTCATACGGGCAAAAGCAGCGTGAATAGGCATCCCCCCTCGTAACGCATGTATGCAATCATCTAAATCTCGTTGTTTGGCAACAGGTTGTTGAATTTGCAAAAATTCAATAGCTTGAGCAAGAGAATACCCTTTACTAAGCAATTTGCCGAGCTGAATAAAGAAAGTGCTTTGCTCTTGTAACGACCAATTACAACGTCGCTTCATCTAACAACCAACTTTCAATGATACTTTCATGTAAAAAACCGAGCGCAATACCTTTTTTAATGACATCTTTCAATCGGGTATACACATATGTCGCCTGCTCTCCTTTCGCTGCTCGCATCGCTTTTGTGAGCTCGCTCCCATACAGCAACTCATAAATACCTACTCTCTGAACAGGTCGATATTGACGACAAAAAGGCGAACATTCTCCTGCACAAAATGGACATTTCAACTGTACAAGACGTTGTGCTGTCACTCCGACTAACGTTTGCGCCATTTCTTGAAACGGCACACCAAACTCAAGAAGGCGATAAATCGCTCCAACAGCATCTTTTGTATGCATCGTTGTCAACACAAGATGTCCCGTTAGGGCAGCACGAACGGCAATTCGTGCGGTTTCGGCATCGCGAATTTCTCCGACCATAATGACATCGGGATCGTGTCGAAGAATCGCTTTTAACCCCGCTGCATACGTAATTCCTGCCTTTTCATTTACTTGTACTTGTAGTACATCTTCCGCCCGCTTTTCTACGGGATCTTCAAGAGTGATGACGTTTCGCTGAAAGTGATGGCGACATACGTTTAATAAACTATACAATGTCGTCGTTTTCCCTGATCCAGTCGGCCCTGTAAAAATAATCAACCCATGAGCATAGTTTAATAACGATAGCAACCTTTTTACTGTCGAAGGAAATAAAGCAAGCTGTTTGAGTGGAAGAAACGAATGTAATGGAAGCAAGCGGATGACTAAGCTTTCGTCATAAATGGTGGGCAATGTCGATAAACGAAGATGTACAGTCGTGTGGGCGATGCTCATTTCCATTGCTCCGCTTTGTGGACGACGGCGTTCCCCGATATCCATATCAGCGAGGAATTTAAAATGCGCCAGCAAGCGTTCGCACGTTTGTTTGGACAACACGTTTTTCGTAACAAGCATCCCTCCTAACCGAAATTGCACGAGCGCATCTTGTTTACGCGGAACGATGTGAATGTCGGAAGCTTGAAGCATACAAGCTTCTTCAATAAGTCGATCTGCTAGCTGTTCAATAGACAGCAACTCCATCCCCCTTTCTCGTTTTCTCGCCCTCTTTATTCAACATATTTCGTCAAATTCCTTCTTGATTCGCAAAAAATCCAAAAAAATATTCACCCATATGTGGGTGAACGTCATGACACACATACACGGCGATATTTTTTTGCTATGTTTTTTAACGCTGATGGATTATAGCCGACAACAATTCGCTTGCCATCTGTTACGATCGGACGACGAAGTAAACGTGGTTCTTTGACAAGTAAATCAACAACTTTCGATAACGGCCAATCCTCAACGTTTTCAACGAGTTTTTTAAATGATTGACTGCGCGTTGCCAAAATTTCATCTAAACCTTCTGTTGTTAATGACAACAAACGCAATAGTTCTTCATATGTCGGTGTTTCTCGGAATAAATGACGCTCACGAAATTCAATATTGTTCGCACATAGCCACTTCTTTGTTTTTCGGCATGATGTACAGCTTGGGTACGTATATACAGTCAACACGACAAACATCCCCTTTCATCATCGTTATACATATTGTATAACTTATGTATAATTTTTGTACAGTAAATTGTTTTAAAACTTTGTGAACGTTAGGAAAAGATAAGAAGAAAGTTTTATATATGCATTTTCATTGTGGAAATAGATGTATTATAATGTAAATGAACCGAACATGTAGGAGTGAGACAGAATGGATCAAGTATTGAAAATTACAAGCGTCCTTGCCGATCCGACTCGTTACGAAATTTATCAGTATATCGCTAGAAAGCATCAAGAAGTTACCGTTCAAGAAATTGCAGATGCTTTCCATATTCATCCGAACGTCGCTCGTCTTCATTTAACTAAGCTCGAAGATGTCAATATGCTCGTATCTGAAACAAAGAAAACAGGAAAAGGCGGAAGACCGAGTCGATTGTATCGCCTATCCGATGATGTCATCCAACTTCATTTTCCATTTCGCGACTATCAGTTATTATCAAAAATTTCCATACAAGCGATGATGAAACTTGGAGAAGCAGGGAAACAAGCATTGTATGAAACAGGGAAGTTATTCGGACAAGAGCTTGTACAACAGCACGTCCAATCGATGCAAACGCTTGACCAATTAAGCGTTCAAGAAAAAATGACCATTTTACAAAAAGCAGCAGAAGCAGCAGGATTTTATCCGACGTTCCATTACAGTGAAAATCAAGGAAAAATTTATTTTGAAATTTTCAACTGTCCGTTTAAAGAGTTAGCGTTCACACATCCTGATTCCGTCTGCTATATGCATAACGCATTTTTAAAAGGAATGTTGGAAGTATTGTTCACAAATGCCGAGCTTGTCACAGAAGACATTATGCCATCTGGCTGCAATTCATGTACGTATCAAGCCATTCTAAAAAAATAGAACGTTTACACAACCATTTAAAGTACATTATAATAAGTAAGGGAAACGGTCAGAGAAGGAGGGATACATATATGGATCGTATGTTCCGCGTCTTATCATTTTGGACAGGTATTTTCGCTGTCATGTTTTACCTTGGCCATATGCATACAACGTCATTATTGTTCCTCGGCCAAACTGGATTCTTTCTTTTGTTAAGCTACTTAAAATTAACAGAAAGAATGTACATTTATATTTTCGGCGCGTATTTAACAGTCTTCTTCGCCGGATTTACGTACTGGACAACATTTATGATGGTTCCAGGCGTGGGCGAATAAAAAGCGATGAGGCACACTCATCGCTTTTTATGTCAAAATGGAGATATTCATTTTCTTCTGTTGAACCATCACTTGAAACGCGCTCCCGATGTCGCTCATCACTAACGAACGAATCGCACGGTTATACCGACTTTTCTCTGAAAATGGATTCGGATCATCATGATCGATCAATTGATTAAAAATGCCTGCCTTTAATAAAAACTCATCTTGGCGCCATAAATGCGTAAATGTCCAACCAACTTGTTCTCCGTAAAACCGCAAAGCATCCCACTGAACATGCGTCGTTATATCCATATCTCCTGGATAGCGAAGCGGATCGTTGATGAGTTGATGGCGATAATATCCTCGTAAACTTCCTTGTCTCCTTAAAGGATGTTTCCACTCCTCATCTGTATACCCGTAATCAACCGTAAAAATGATCGCCCGTTCGATCGCATCATTTAACTGAAAAATAAACGTTTTCATCGCTAATGGAACTTCAAAACGCTGTCCGTCAACCAGATCGATGTTTCGCTCGGCTAAATATTGAGCAATTTCTTCATTTTCAAGCGGGGCGTATTGTTCAACAAGCTTATCGCCTTCTACCGCCACAAAACATTCATATATTTGTCCATTTCGCTTCTCAACAACGTGAACAGGAAACGCATCAAACAACTCATTACTAAACACAATCCCGGAAAAAGAAGACGGCAGCTCGGCTAGATTGGAAACGATATGTATGTGATCGGCGAATGGAGCGAGCATTTCTACTTGTTTTTCGCGATGATATGGACTTGCCTCTACAATCGTATAGCGACCGTTAGAAAACGTTTCAGGCGACTGGCGCTGCCATTGCTCTAAAACCGCATAAGCAAATCGACCCGTTCCGCCACCTATTTCACATATATGCGGCGGGACGCTATACGTTTCCATCAAGCGAATAAACAAATTGGCAAATACATGGCCGATCACGTTGGCCACATTGCTCGTCGTAATAAAATCTCCTGCACGACCAATTTTTTCTTTTCTTTTCATGTAATATCCGTACTGTTCATCATACAATACGAGTTCCATATATTGTGCATAAGATAAACGTTTATATTTCATTTTTTCTAACATTTTTTATTCGCACCCTTTTTTCACTATTGACATAGTGTTAAATTTGTTATATTGTTAATTTAGTAGCTTAACTATATCCCCTCCCATTATAGGAATAAAACATCCCCCAAACCCCTTCTCTATATAGAGAAGGGATTTTTTTCTTAAAATCCATTTAAAAATGGATTTGTATCCATCTCCGCTCCAATTGTTGTCTCTGGACCATGCCCACACAACACAACCGTTTCTTCCGGAAGAACAAGAAGATGACGGTGAATACTTCGCAACAATTGTTCATAATTTCCTCCAGGTAAATCTGTACGACCAATACTTCCTAAAAACAGCACATCTCCAGATACAACTGCGTGAGCTTCTTCCACATAATATGATACACTTCCAGGCGAATGTCCCGGCGTTTCGAACACCTGAAGAGAAAAAGCACCAATCGTCAACGTTTGCTCTCCTTCAAGCAATACGTCCGCTTCGTTTGCTGTAATTGCTTCTCCCATGAACAATAAGGAGCCGTTTTTCATCGGATCTGTTAACCAATGTTGCTCTTGTTTATGTACATATACAGGAATAGACCATCGCTTTCTTATGTCATCTACTGCTCCAATATGATCGAAATGTGCATGTGTAAGCAAAACCGCTAGAGGTGTCCAACCATTTGCAGTAATATGCTCAATGAGTTTTTCCCCCTCGTCACCTGGATCAAAAACTAAGCATGTTTGATTTTCATGGACAAGCACATATGCATTCGTTTGTAACGGCCCTAAAGGAATTCGTTCCCATTTCATGACATTCCCTCGCTTTCATCCTATATTCTATTCCCATTGTACACGAACAACATACGTTTTGCACCTCGACAAACGTAACAAAAACGTTTACAATGGAAAAGGAATAATCGGTATACATAAGGAGGGGAATTTATGCCGACAGGAATTATTTTAGTCGTGATTTTCACATTAGTGACGTTGCTTGCTGCTTACGGCACGATCCGTTCGTTGCGTGAGAAAAATTTCCTTGGTGTATTGTTCGGAATTGGAACGGTTGCCGTGTTCGGTTGGTTTACAATTATGACTGTCATTCATCACGGATATCCAGTTGCCCATTAAAAAGACGCCAACATCTTTTTGGCGTCTTTTTATGTTCGGGCAAGAGCAGTCAAAAAAATGCCGATACTATCATTGTAAATCGATTGAAATTGGGAAAACGGAAGCGGATTCACCCCCTCGCCAAGCTCAATGGTATAACCACGTCGTTTCCAATTGAAAATAAACCAATCACGATACCCAGCATGGCTGTCAATATAACGAACAGGTTTGTAACCACTCCATCTCGCAAATTCGTTTACTTCTTCTTCCGCTTCGAGTGGTTCGCATTGTTCATATCCCCAATAAATCTCCTTTCCTTGCGTATGAAATGCAAGCACTTTAAAAAAATCGCGTTTCGTCGTCAATTCGGCCATCGCTTGTGCTTCTGGTTCTGTGAGCGGAAGAAAACCTGGGAAATCGCGTGGAGCTGGTGCTTTCGGAATTTTTCTTTCCTTTTCTACTTCCCATTTTGCAGGAAATTGATTATTTAAATCAACCCCGCGAATATTAGCTTTCCATTGCGAAAAATCATCGTTTCCTTCGTTTATGTGCAACACTTCATCTTCGTAATGTTGTGCAGCCTTTTTTCCATGTAATACGAGATCAACTCCGTCTGGATTAACCATCGGGACGACTGATAATGTCGTCTTTTTATACAATTGTTGTACATCGTATTCAACAAGATGATTTTTATTCTTTAACGCTTGCACATAATCGCGTACAAATGCCATCACAACGGCTGAAGTAATCCATTCATTCGCATGAAACGACGCATTCATATGCACATACGTTTCGCCTTCACCAATTTGCAATTCAACAATTGGCTTGTTTAGCACACTTTGTCCGATCTCATGTACGCGCACGATCGAATGACTTCGCAATTCGTCGACATCCTTCATCAACATTGAAAAGTCGTACATTGCCCTCCCCCCCTCGCTTTATTGTATGAAATGAAAATTCGTCCATATGTATACGAAAAAAGCTAGCCCTATCGTAAGAGCTAGCTTATTGTTTATTTTCTTGTTGCTTATTGTAAAAACGCAACAAGTCACCGTATACGATTTTATCGGAGTATTCAAGTTCTTGACGCGCTTTTTCCATATACGGTTCGCAATGGGACGCATCGACTTCTATTCCTGTTTTCTTATCGTAACATGCGTTTTTCGTATATACATAATCTTTTGTCACAAAGCTTCCATCACGAAGAACGACAAAGTCGAGCTTATCTTTTGAGAATAAGTCTTCACCAAAATGAATTTGGTTGCGTGTATCAATACCTAATAAATGAAGCAACGTTGGCTTTACATCAATTTGTCCAGACACTTTTGAAATCACTTTCGGTTGTTTGTCCGTCACACCTGGAATATGAATAATGAACGGAACACGTTGCAATTGAACGTGGTCAAACGGTGTAATTTCATCCTTACCTAAATATTGGGCCATTGCTTTATTATGATTTTCTGAAATACCGTAATGATCCCCATAAAGAATGATAACGGAATTCTCATACAACCCTTCTTCTTTTAATCGCTCAATAAATACTTTGAGCGCCTCATCCATATATCGAACCGTTGGGAAATAGCGATTTAACGTCCGGCTATTCGACGTGTACTCTGGAACCATCTTATCTTCTTCCCCTAGTTCAAATGGGAAGTGGTTTGTCAACGTAATAAACTTTGTATAAAAAGGCTGTGGCAACGTTTTTAAATGTTGCACAGATTGTTCAAAAAATGGGATATCTTTCAATCCCCAACCAACTGAATTTTCTTCTGTGATGTTGTAGTCAGTCATCGAGAAGAAACGATCGTACTTCATGGACTGATACATCACATCACGATTCCAAAAGCTTTTATTGTTAGCATGGAACACAGCCGAATAGTAACCGTAGTTTTTCAATATTTCTGGCGTTGCATTATACTCATTTGTCGCGTGCGTGAAAAATACTGCCCCACGACCGAGCGGATATAATGAGTTTTCAATTAAAAACTCAGCATCAGATGTTTTTCCTTGTCCTGTTTGATGATAAAACTGGTCAAAGTAATAGCTTTGCTTAATGAAATCATTTAAGAACGGCGTGATTTCTTGTCCGTTCACTGTATTGTTGATCACGAAGCTCTGCAGAGATTCCATCGAAACGACAATGACGTTGCGGCCTTTTGCGATACCGAACAATCGTTTATTCGGTGCTTTTTCATTCGCATTGATATAGTTTTGAATATCTGCTAATTCACTACTATCCGCTAACGCACGCTGCGCTTTTGAACGCGACTGCAAAATAATGTCGTACACATGGTAGTTATATATACCTAAGTTTTTAATTAACATTTCACGGTCGAACGTGCGCGTCAACAATTGCGGGCGCTCTGTTTCTGCCAACCCTAAATTAACTAAAGCGAGCGCTGCTGTCGCAACAAAATATGTGCGACGGAACTGTTTTGTCGCCGGAACATATTGAGTAAACGACACTTTTTTATACGCCATCCATGCAAGCAACGCGACATCGAGGAAAAAGAACATATCAGAAACATTCATTAATTCGAATACGCTATTTCCTAAGTCACCCATGTTGTTTGTCTGGAACAACACAGGGATAGTAATAAAGTCACTAAAAAAGCGATAAAACATGACGTTCGCATATAAAACAAATGAAATGATAAAGCTTGTTATAACAATATAGCGATTCCGTCGTTTTTCGCTCATAAACAAGGCAAGCCCAAAAATAAATAACAGGAAGCTTAGCGGACTAATAAATAAGATAAATTCCTGCTTCCATGACTCAATTTTTATATCAAAACTATTTTTATAGACTAAATACGTCTTCAACCATAAAAGCAATACCGCTAAAAGAACAAAACGGTAATTTTTCATACTCTCCCTCCTTTAATTCATGACACATCCGATGCTCCATTCTATGCTGCATGAGGTACATCCGTTTTTTTACATTTTTTTATCTTAACCAAAAACAATATTAATACTTTCTTAACAAAAAAGCAACTGTTATCTTAAACTATGAACGGTATAATAGACGAGTGCCTTATCCGCATATGACTGTTTTACACCTTTTCTTGTAAAAATGCAAGACGTTTTTTAACGACACATTTTCGACAAAAAAGCAGACGATTACCTCGCCTGCTTTCACGCCATATTTGTTTTCACTAACCAAGCACCACCTATCACCCCGGCATCGTTTCCAAGCGTTGCGATCACGATTTCGGCAGCCTCAGCCACACGAGGAAACGCAAATCGTTTGAAATGATGAGCAACCGCTTGCGCTAACACATCCCCTGCCTTCGATACGCCACCACCAATAACAATTTTTTCCGGATTCAAACCGTTCGCCAAATGGGCTAACGCTAAACCGAGATGAAATGTCACTTCATCAACAATTTGTTGCGCCAATGCATCATTTTCTTTCACTGCATCAAACACGTCCTTTGCCGTAACGGCCCCTGCTTCATTCCAAACATGACGCAAACGGCTCGGCTCGTCCGTTTGTTGCAAGCGCTCTGCCGCAATACGCGCGATACCTGTTGCCGAAGCAATGGTCTCTAAACAGCCTGTTTTCCCGCAGTTGCAAGGAGCCCCGCCTTCTGGAATGGAAGTGATATGGCCTATTTCACCGCCAGCACCATTTGCCCCATGAACGATTTGACCGTTTACGATAATGCCTCCACCAACACCGGTGCCAAGCGTGACGAGAATTAAATTTTTTGCGCCATCGCCTGCTCCTTTCCACATTTCTCCGATTGCAGCGATATTCGCATCATTATCAACGACGACAGGAAGTCCTGTTTCCACTTCCAAACGGTTTTTCAAAGGGAAGTTTTTCCACCCTAAGTTTACAGCTTCATAAATGTCTCCTGTCGCCATATTAACTGGCCCTGGCGCACCAATTCCAATACCGATGAGGCGCTCTTTTGATTCATCTAGTTCGCGCAATTTTTCGTCGATCGCTTTCGCAATATGCGTCGTGATGTATTTTCCGTTTTCTGATTTATCAGTAGGTATTTCCCATTTACAAATGATTTCCCCATACATACTGACGAACGCTAGTTTTACGGTCGTTCCACCTAAATCTACACCGACTAACCATTGTTCCATTGTTCCTTCATCCCTTTTTCCCTTTTTTCTCGTTCAATTTGTGCTTCGTGGCGTAAAATAAGAAGTGCCATTTGATAATCTTTTACGTCGATGAGTTGCGCCTGAAATAGCTCTTTCACTTCTTCTTCCATTAATTCCAAATCAGCAAGGCGATCACCAACGTAAATTATCGTTCCATATGTTTTTAACAACTGTTGCACATCATATACAGATTTCATTTTTTTCACCTGTGTATAAGCGTTTTCAACTTACATATTCTTAATGTATAAAGAAAACGAAAAGGCGTCAAGGACTGAGCCGTGACTTTGCGGAATTTTTCACATCTTTACCGATCTGGATCTTTCGGATGTAGGACGGTCGGACGACGATTTTTTAATGGAATTGGTGAGCGAATGAGCACATCGCGCATTCCGCGATATGAAAAAGGAATAAATGGCCATAAATACGGTACGCCGAACGATTGCATACGCGCAAGCATCACAAGCCATATCGTAATACCGACTACATATCCAACGACTCCAAATAACGCAGTGACGATGAGCAAAGCAAGCCGAACGAGCCGATTAGCTAATCCGAGTTCATAACTTGGTGTCGCAAACGTCCCGATGGTCGCCATAGCAAAATATAAAATCACTTCGTTTGAAAATAAACCGACTTCTACTGCGATTCCCCCGATCATTAGCGCAGCAACAAGCCCAAGTGCCGTAGCTAAAGCAGATGGGGTATGGATAGCCGCCATGCGCAACATATCTAATCCAAACTCAATGAGCAATATTTGACCAAATAACGGAATATTCCCCTCACTTGACTTAGCGACAAATGATAATGCGTGTGGGACGAGTTCTGGATTTTTCATCCACATATACCAAAGTGGCAATAAAAAAATAGAAAGCCACACTGCAAGAAACCGAACGAAGCGCAAATATGCGCCAACAATAGGT
>NZ_DAITON010000046.1:0-15738 GCF_036834105.1 Anoxybacillus sp.
CCCCGCTCCCCTTCTCGGTATTTCCAACTATTTATTATAAACCGTTTTGGGCAAACAATCCAAAAAATTATAAACCTTTTGACGCAATGTATGCAGCAAGATCAACAACGCGGTGAGAGTATCCAGTTTCGTTGTCGTACCAAGAAAGAACTTTCACCATACGACCTTCCATCACCATTGTTGAAAGCGCATCGATTGTTGAAGAAGCTGTTGAGCCGTTGTAGTCACGAGAAACAAGCGGTTCTTCGCTGTAAGCTAAAATTCCTTTTAACTCGCCTTCTGCCGCTGCTTTTAACGCTGCGTTCACTTCTTCGACTGTCACTTCTTTTTCAAGTTCAGCAACGAGGTCAACGACAGATACGTTAGGTGTTGGTACGCGCATTGCCATACCGTTTAACTTACCTTTTAATTCAGGAAGAACGAGCGCTACCGCTTTTGCAGCACCAGTTGATGTTGGAATGATCGATTCCGCTGCTGCACGCGCACGACGCAAGTCTTTATGCGGTAAGTCAAGAATTTGTTGGTCGTTCGTATATGCGTGTACTGTTGTCATCATACCGCGGATAATGCCGAATTTCTCATGTAATACTTTCGCAAATGGCGCTAAGCAGTTTGTTGTACAAGATGCGTTTGAAATGACATGATGGTTTGCTGGGTCATATTTATCTTGGTTTACACCCATAACGATCGTAATGTCTTCATTTGTTGCTGGCGCGGAGATAATTACTTTTTTCGCACCTGCTTCTAAATGTTTCGCTGCGTCTTCGCGCTTTGTGAAGCGTCCTGTTGACTCAACAACGATGTCAACGCCAAGTTCACCCCATCCTAAGTTTGCTGGGTCGCGCTCTGCTTTTACAATAATTTCCTTTCCGTTTACAACGATGTTATTTCCGTTTACTGTTACTTCTGCATCTAAAGTGCCGTGAACAGAGTCATATTTTAAAAGATGTGCTAACGTTTTTGCATCTGTTAAGTCATTTACTGCAACGACTTCAATTTCAGGATTTTTTAATGCTGCGCGAAATACGTTACGGCCGATACGACCAAAACCGTTAATACCAATTTTTACTGCCATGTTTTTTTCCTCCTTTGAAATTGTAGGAATGTATTTTAGAGGGATGAATCATCCCGTACTAACTGTTTTGCTGCACCTTCGTCTGTAATTAAGATGCACTGATTTGCCTGCTTTATATACGCCCGAATGGCTTTCGCTTTCGAAGCCCCACCCGCGACCGCAATGACGCAAGGGACGTGGCGCACATCTTCAAGTTGAATGCCAACTGTGTTCACTTTATGAACAACTTCTCCATGTTGATTAAAGTAATAGCCAAACGCCTCCGCCACCGCTTCGTTTTGCTCAATTTTTTTCATGTCCTCCGGCGGTGTTTTTCTCCGTTCCGCCATCGTTTTCGCATCGCCAATACCATGAATGACGATCGTCGATGATTTGATTAAGTCGAGCACTTCTTTAATGGCGGGTTCTTCAATGATCGAGTGATACGTTTCAGCACTTAATTGATCAGGTACGTGCAATAAACGATAGTGACCCATCGCTTTTTCAGCCATGCGCGCACAAATCGTATTCGCTTGGTTCGTCACATCTTCCCCAAGCCCGCCGCGCGCTGGAACGAATAGCACATCCCGATATTTCATATCTGGTGTCATCATTTCAGCAACTGCAGCAAGGGTTGTTCCACCAGTGACTGCAACAATGGCATTCCCTGTGAGTGAATGTTTTATGCGCGAGACACAAGCTCTTCCCATCTCTCTTTTCACCCAAGGCGATTGATCGCTGTCACCTGCAACGACAATGACATCTGCAACAGGAAGCCGTTGTTTTATTTTTCTTTCCAACTCTTTTAGCCCTAACACTTCTCGCATCATATCTTCCAATTGCATGAGCACATCATGTCCATCGGACGTAATACTCATGCCTGCAGCTGTAATATCAAGCAAATTTTGCTCCTTTAAAAACTGCACTTCCGAGCGCAAAACACGTTCGCTAATTCCAAGATTTAATGCGAGCGTTCGGCGCCCGATCGGTTGCATTAACCGAATATGCTGCAAAATTTCATATCGTTTTTGCATAATAGCGAGAAGATCAGGCAACAATTTTCGTTGAACATCAATCCATTGGCGCATGCCTTACTCTTCCTTTTTGCTCACTTTTTTCTCTATCTGGACGTTTAAAGTCCCACTATGACATATTGTGTCCCAATAGGTGTAAAAAAATTCACCCCTGCTACAATTCCATTGTAACAGGAAGTGAAACGTTGTTCAACTGCTTCGTTGTTGTTGTAATCGCTTTCTTATGACATCTTTGTGAATGCGGCCGTATGCGATGATTTCCCCGTCGATTTCGATGACAGGAATCATAAGATGATACCGTTCGAGCCATCGTTCGTCTTTGTAAATATCGATTTCTTCAAATTTAACTTGCAGCTCATGAAGAATAGCTTTTGCTTCATCACAAAGGCAGCAGTTTTCTTTCGAATAGACAACGACTTTCATGCTTCATCTCCTTTATGCATATTGCTTTCGTTTTGAAGCCGGTGGAATATGAAGTTGCTCGCGATATTTAGCAACTGTCCGTCTTGCCACGCAAATATTGTAGCGCTCCTCGAGTAAATCAGCAATTTTTTGATCAGAAAGCGGTTTTTGTCCATTTTCATTTTTAATTAACTCTGCAATGAAATGTTTCACCTTCTCTTGCGCTACCTGCTCATCAACACCGCTTGTAAAAAAGCGACGCATGTCAATCAACCCATGAGGAGTTTGCATATATTTATGTTTTACTGCGCGGCTCACAGTAGACTCGTGAATGTGTAGCTCTTTCGCAATATCGCGCATCGTTAACGGCTTTATATAAAGAGGACCCTTTTCGAAATAATCACGCTGCTTGTCAAGTAATTGCCATGCAATTTGTTCAATCGTTGTTGACCGTTGGGCTAAACAACGTTGTATCCATTGAAATTGTTGCCGCTTTTCTTCAATATATGTTTGGACAGATGGATCATCGGTATGCACTTTTCGTTCATACGCTCCATTCCACACGACTGTAGGAATCATCTCTTCGTTTATTGTTACTTTCCATACACCATGATCATACGAAACGATCACATCGGGTACGATGTACGTTAATTGTCCATCATTGTATAAACTTCCCGGACGCGGATGCAAAGTGCGAATGAGTTCCCACACACGTTGCAAGTCTGCTAACTCGACACGAAGTATCGTTTTTATTTCTTTCCATTTCTTATTGACAAACGGTTCGAAATGCTGCATAACGATCGTTTCTGCTAATTCATCTCTTTGTGGCAAGCGGGTGAGTTGCAAGTATAAACAATGCGGTAAATTTTCTGCCCCTACTCCAGCAGGTTCGAGTGAACGTAAAAGATGAAGTGCTTCACACACAATCGTTTCTTCCAATTGAAGATGGCGAGCCGCTTCTGCAACCGTTGTATGCAAATAACCCGATTCATCGAGCGACGCAATTAAATAATCAAGCGCTTTTTTTTGCTCGTTACATAACCGCATGCCGACGAGTTGGGCATGCAAATGGGAAGCGAGTGAACGATTAAAAACGCTTACATTTTCAATGTAGCGCATGCTGTCTGTACGCTCATTTCGCTTTCGTTCCTTTAGCTCAATAAATGGATTTTCAAGCGCCTGTTCATGTAAAAGCGATTGAAGCTCTAACGTTGAATATTGTAAAAGTTCAATCGCCTGCACAAGCTCTTTCGTCAGCGCAATTTTCAGTTCTTGCTTTTGCGTTAATTGCATCTCCATCCATGCCATCTCCCTTCATCCTCATTTTATCATCTCTGCAAGGGAGAGACGATAAAAACATATTGGATGTTTTTTCTACTATGCATATGCATCGAAGGCATGTTATCATGCTTATAGAACGAGCGAGCAAGCCTCGCAAAATTCACATGTTCGTCCGGTGCGGCTCACCGGACTTTATTTTTTATACAAACAAAAAACCCCTGCTCGCATAGCAAGCAGGGTGTCGCTAACGCCCTCGGCAGGATTCGAACCCACGCTAAGAGAACCGGAATCTCTCGTGCTATCCACTACACTACGAGGGCACAATAATAAATGCACTTACCATTATAGTGAACACATAAAAAAATTGCAAGAGAAATGACGTTTAAAATTTTAGGAAGAGGAAACGATGAAAGAAGGGATGTAGAAGAAAAAAGGCGAATACATATAAGCAGAAGGTGTTTTATTTGACCTTTATTGACCTTTTTTGTATGATAAAAGTACATAAAAACGATTTATCGGAGGAGGAAAAGTATGAACTTAATTCCTACAGTCATTGAACAAACGAGTCGCGGAGAACGCGCATATGACATTTACTCTCGCTTATTAAAAGACCGCATCATCATTTTAGGAAGCGCGATTGATGACCACGTCGCAAACTCAATCGTTTCTCAGCTTTTATTTTTAGCAGCAGAAGATCCTGAAAAAGATATTTCTCTTTACATTAACAGTCCGGGTGGATCCATTACAGCCGGCATGGCAATTTACGACACGATGCAATTTATTAAACCAGACGTATCAACGATTTGTATCGGTATGGCTGCTTCTATGGGCGCATTTTTACTTGCAGCGGGCGCCAAAGGAAAACGGTTTGCGTTACCAAATAGCGAAATTATGATTCATCAGCCGCTTGGTGGCGTACAAGGTCAAGCGACAGAAATTGAAATTGCTGCAAAGCGTATTTTATTCTTGCGTGACAAGTTAAATCGCATCTTGTCCGAAAACACAGGACAACCGATTGAAGTCATTGAACGTGATACAGATCGCGACAACTTTATGACGGCAGAAAAGGCGAAAGAATACGGTTTAATCGACCGCGTATTAACACGCGTAGATGAAAAATAAAAACAAGGCGGTGGCGACCGCCTTGTTTTTATTCTTGTTCAACGTATTTCACGAGCTTGTTTAGCGCTTCCTGCTCATCTGGACCGTCAGCATAAATCGTGATGACTGCCCCTGTATGGATCGCTAAGCTCATTAATCCCATAATGCTTTTCGCATTCACTTTTTTGCCGTCCTTCTCAATATAAACATCGGCTGAAAAACGGTTCGCTTCTTGAACAAACAACGCTGCTGGACGCGCTTGCAATCCTGTTTTTAACCGTACTTCTACTTGTTTTTGTACCATATCACACATTCCTCCCATAGTTACAAAGATTTATGAAAATCAATCGGCTGGCCCGCACGGAGTCGTTCAGCAATTTCGTCTAGTTTTCGCAGACGATGGTTAATTCCTGACTTGCTAATTTTCCCTCCGGAAACCATTTCACCGAGTTCTTTCAATGTTACATCTTGATACTCAATGCGCAATTTCGCAATTTCACGAAGTTTTTCTGGCAGTTGATCGAGCCCAATCGTCTCGTCGATATACCGAATGTTTTCGACTTGGCGCAACGCTGCTCCAATGGTTTTATTTAAATTAGCTGTTTCGCAATTAACGAGCCGATTGACCGAATTGCGCATATCGCGCACGATGCGCACATCTTCAAAGCGCAACAACGCTTGATGTGCCCCGATAATGCTTAAAAACTCCGCAATTTTTTCCGCTTCTTTTAAATACGTAATAAATCCTTTTTTTCTTTCTAACGTACGTGCATGTAAATGGAACGTCGTGTTCATCAGTTCACAAAGCGATTCGTTATGTTCGCGATACAGCGAAAAAATTTCTAAATGATACGAAGACGTTTCCGGGTTATTGACAGACCCTCCAGCTAAAAAGGCACCGCGCAAGTACGAGCGCTTGCAACATTTTTTTTGCACAAGCTCTTGTGAAATGGAATGAACGAACGAAAACCCTTCTTCCATAATTTTTAAATCAGATAGTAGTTCATTCGTCCCTTCAACGACGCGCACAATATATACATTGTTTTTCTTTAAGCGCATTTTTTTACGTACGAGTAATTCGACAGCTACGTCATACCCTTTTTTCAATAACGTATAAATTCGCCGAGCAATTGCTGCGTTTTCCGTTTGAATATTTAATAGTAAACGCCGATTGGAAAAGGAAATAGAGCCATTCATTCGAATTAAAGCGGATAATTCTGCTTTTAAACAACACGTCTTTACTTCTATATTCGTTAACTCCTTTTTCGTTTCTGATGCAAACGACAACCATTCCACCTCCTATCAATGTGTGTCGTGCGAAGGAGGTGCAAGAAGCGAAACGAGCAACGCCGCTACTTTTTTCGTATCGTGACGCACCGTCCCATCTCGCTCATCAATGATCGCATCACAAATGACTTGCAAGCCGAGCGCCTCTAATTCAGCCATATCGCAAACAACCGGGGCGGCGAGTTCCTTCGCATAGCGCTCTTTCGTTTCAGGTAAAATCGGCGCGTCGTTTACAATGACGGCATCTAAAAAGGCACATGCCATATGATCATACAGCGCTTTCACATGATCGCTCGCCGTATAGTTTAACGTTTCTCCTGCTTGAGTCATGACGTTGCATATATATACTTTTTTCGCTTTTGATCGGCATACCTCTTCGCCAATTTTAGGAACGAGTAAGTTCGGTAAAATGCTTGTATACAAGCTCCCAGGTCCGATGACAATTAAATCGGCTGTTTGTAATTCTGTAATCGTTTCTTCGAGCGGTTCAATGCTTTCTGGAGTTAAAAAGACGCGCTTAATTTTCTTTCCCGAATAAGGAATTTTTGACTCACCTGAAACAATTGTTCCATCTTCCATTTCCGCATGCAACACAACGCTTTCGTTGGCTGCTGGAAGCACTTTTCCACGTACATTCAACACTTTCCCCATTTCGCGAACCGCATGCACAAAATCGCCAGTAATTGACGTCATCGCCGCTAAAATTAAATTCCCGAGCGAGTGCCCTGATAATCCATTTCCGTTTTCAAACCGATGTTGAAACAATTCAATAATGAGCGGCTCCACATCCGAAAGGGCAGCAAGCACGTTTCGAATATCCCCAGGCGGGGGCATATCAAGTTCATCACGCAATCTTCCTGAGCTCCCACCATCATCTGCGACAGTTACGATGGCGGTTAAATCAACATTATATTGTTTCAGCCCGCGGAGCAAAACAGGAAGCCCCGTTCCCCCACCAATGACAACTATTTTTTTCATCGGTGCGTATCCTTTCTTTTTGCAATATCTCGATGAGACACGTGCGTCGTATATTCATGCGCAAAGTGGCGTGCAATATACTCAGCTAACGTAACCGAACGGTGTTGCCCGCCCGTGCATCCGATCGCAATGACAACTTGGCTTTTTCCTTCCCTTTTATAGTGGGGAAGCATAAACGAAAGCAAATCTGTTACTTTTTCAATAAATTTTTGCGTTTCCGTCCACTTTAATACGTAAGATGATACTTCTTCATCTAATCCTGTTTTCGGACGCATATGTTCAATGTAATGTGGATTTGGTAAGAAGCGGACATCAAAAACGAGATCTGCATCAATCGGCAAACCGTATTTAAATCCGAACGAGACGACATTGACAGAAAATGTTGTCGTCGCCGGTGTCGCAAATGTTTGCACGATTTTTTCACGCAATTCGCGCGGCTTTAAGCTAGACGTATCGATAATCATTTGGGCACGCCCTTTTAATTCTTCAAGCAACTGGCGCTCTAGCTGAATGCCTTCAAGCGGCAATCCGTTCGGTGCAAGCGGATGGGAACGACGCGTTTCTTTATAGCGACTCACGAGCGTGGCATCGCTTGCATCTAAAAACAAAATTTGCGGCGTTACCCATGACGTTTCTGCCAAATCGTCAAGCGCGGCAAAAAGACGGTCGAAAAAGTCGCGGCTGCGCAAATCCATAACAAGGGCAATTTTAGTCATTTTATTGCCCGATTCCCGAATTAATTCGAGAAACTTTGGCAACAATGTCGGCGGTAAGTTATCGACACAAAAATAACCTAAATCCTCAAAGCTTTGGATCGCGACCGTCTTCCCCGCCCCCGACATCCCTGTAATAATAACCATTTGAATATGTGCTGAGCCTGTGCTCATCGCCCTCTCCCCTTTCTTTAACTCGGATCAAGCCGGTAAGACAACAACTCAAATTCTTCTGTATAAGTGAATGTGCCGTACATAATGCCCGTTCCTTTCACGACATAGTCAATAATATGGTAATCGCCCGGCGCCATCGGCAAAGTCGATATATGTTCAATTGGATGCCAAGCGAGTTCTCCTTCTTCACATTGTAATACGTTTTCCCCTTCAAAATGTTCCGCAAAAAACGTAAACATCATCCATTCCGAGACGACTTCTTCCCCTCGTTTCATTACAAACGTGAATACCCCTTTTAATTGTGGGTTTTTAATATAAAGCCCTGTTTCCTCACGGTATTCACGAATACACGCTTCCCGTATAGATTCTCCTTGCTCCATTTTCCCCCCCGGTGCGACCCACCAGCCACGCCGCGGTTTTTTTAACAAGAGGATTCGTCCATCTTTTACTAATACACAGTTCGTTACCCGTTGCAACGTCCGTTCACCTCAATAATGATAATAAACATGTTTTTTTCATTATACTATTTCTTACAAACGGTCACAAAGTATAAATTTTGAAACGTTTTCACGTCCATCACAAAAAGAAAGCACGGGACGAGAGCCCGTGCCAACGAGTATATATAAAAAGGGGGTCAATTACTTACTTTTATCATACTCTTTTATTGTTTCAAGTGTGTTACAGTTCAATTAAAGCAACATTACGTTTTCATTACTGAATGTTAAGCTTTTCCTTTAACTCTTCCACGTAATGTTGCGCGCTTTGCGCTGCAATGCTTCCGTCACCTGTTGCTGTAACAATTTGACGGAGCGACTTTTCACGAACGTCCCCTGCTGCAAAAATGCCAGGCACTTTCGTTTCCATCCGTTCATTCGTTTCAATATAGCCGTTCTCGTTTGTAATGCCTAACGAAGCAAACGGTTTTGTTAAAGGCACCATACCGATGTAAATAAACACGCCGTCACACGGAAACTCGCGCTCTTCTCCTGTTTGCGTATGAACGAGCGTTACGCTGCCCACGCGACCGTCTTTTTCGTGAATTTGTTTCACCGTATGATTCCAAATGAAATCAATTTTTTCATTCGCAAACGCGCGCTGCTGTAAAATTTTTTGTGCGCGCAGCTGATCACGACGGTGGACAATCGTCACTTTACTCGCAAAGCGCGTCAAATATACACCTTCTTCAACAGCCGAATCTCCACCGCCAACGACGACAAGCTCTTTTCCTTTAAAAAAGGCTCCGTCACATACGGCACAGTATGAAACGCCACGTCCCCCTAATTCTTTTTCGCCAGGCACGCCAAGTTTTTTGTACTCTGCCCCCGTCGCAATGATGATCGAACGAGCTTTATATTGTTGGTTGCTCGTCACAACCGTTTTATATTGTTCGCCGTCAATGACTTCTTTTACATCGCCATATGCGTATTCAGCACCAAACTTTTTCGCATGCTCGAACATTTTTGACGCCAATTCCGGTCCAAGAATATGATCATATCCCGGATAATTTTCCACCTCTTCTGTATTGGCCATTTGACCACCGGGAACGCCACGCTCTAACATGAGCGTTGACAAGTTCGCACGCGATGTATATACCGCCGCCGTCATTCCTGCGGGCCCAGCACCGATAATAATTACGTCATACACTTTTTCTTGTGACACGTCTTCTCCACCCTTTCTGCATGAACAAATCTTCATTTTATCTTTTCCATATGTCTATCGTAATACAACTGAAGAAAGGGCGTCTATTAACTTGCTCATTCGTGAAACTGTTGTTTCATCATTTTCACATACTTTCCAACCGTTGCAGTGGACACGCCGTACCGTTCGGCAAGCATGCGCTGTGTGACGCGCTGCCCATGACGTTTGCGAAACATGTATTCGAAAGCCGCGGCCCATGCTGCATGGTTCGAAAATGAATCGATCTCATTGACCGCTTGAACAAAAAAAGAAAACCAAGCAATATATAACGGCTCATATTCAAATCCGTTATGTTGAATGAGCAACGTTACAATACGATGCGCATCTACCACACATGATGACGTTTGCCGTCCATCGTATACATAATCGCTCCACTGCTGTAAAAGCGGATGAGACCACGATTGTTTTGGAAATGGGCAATCGTTTTTCATAAATGATTTGCTGATTAAATATAGCGCATACAACGAAGAAGCTACGTCTTGTTTTTCGAACAACGCTTGAATATGTTCAATCGTCTGCTCACGATAGCGCCACGGTTCACTCCCTTGTTTATCAGGATGAAGCGAAACTAACTTTTTCCACATCGTCTCTGCTAACGAACGATACCCCATATGATACGCTGCATACGCATACCAATAATAAAACGGGGCATCCCCCTCGAAGCCGCGACGTTGCAGCTGACGCAACCATTGAAAAGCTAAGTCATAGCGCCCAACAATCGCGAACGTAACACCGAGCTTATATCGATGCTCAAATGAAATAGGATGAACATTTTGCAGCAACTGAGTGAGCGAGAAAAGCCGTCCATGCTCTTGTAAATAATAAGAAAACACCGCATCGTTACAAAGCGCATGCAAATTGCCTGGATTTTGTTTTAAAATATATTCAATCGTTTGTCTCGCTTTTCCGATATTCCCTTGATAAAAATAGGCAAGCGCTAAATTGTTGTACGCAGCCCAATTTTCTGGATGTTGCTCAATCATTTCTTCAAACAGGGCGATCGCTTCTTGAAACTCCCCTTTTTCAAGCAATGTGCGCGCTTGTTCCTGCTTCATTAACATATCATCATAATTGAGCCACTCTTCATCTTCTTGCTCAATTGTTAAAATGTCTAATAAATCGAGCGTATACTCCGCAAATTCCCCATCGGGCTCACGTTCCATATAGCGCTCAGCATATTTCATCGCCTCGCCGAACAATCCTAAATGAGCATAGTTGTTGGCTAAAAAATAAAAACACTCCGTCAACTGATCGTCACGCTCAATCACACGCAATAACCATTCGTTCGATTGCGCATATTCCCCCAATTCTGACAATACAATCGCCAATTGACACGCGAACGCGCTCTGCTCTGGTTCAAGTTGCACCGCACGTTGCAAATACGCTTTCGCTTTATGCAAATCACGTCGGCGATAGTATGTTAAACCTTTATTAAAAAAGTACGTACCGTCTTGAATAAACGGAATGACTTTTCCGACACGTTTTTGCAAATGTTTTTCCATCGAACCCTCCATGTTGATTTCATTCACCGAAAGACAGTATACCACATTTTCGCTTCAGAACAACATGGATGGGAAAAAAAGCATTAACGATGGCGCTCGGCTAATACGGAAAGAACATCATCGAGCGACACGCGCTGCTCGCGCAACAAAACGAGCAAATGATACAATAAATCTGCCGCTTCCCATCGCAGTTCTTCTTTTGAACGGTTTTTAGCTGCGATAATGACTTCAGCCGCTTCTTCCCCAACCTTTTTAGCGATTTTGTCGATTCCTTTGTCAAATAAATATGTCGTATACGATCCTTCAGGACGTTTCGCTTCCCGTTCCGCAATAACCGACTCTAGCACATTTAAAATCGCAAAACGATCACGTTTGACCGAGGGCTTTTCACCACTCAAGCGGCGGTGAAAACAAGAATACTCACCTGTATGACACGCTGGTCCCTTCGGTTCAACGAGAATAAGGAGCGCATCAGCATCACAGTCGTAGCGAATATCAACAACTGCTTGTACGTTTCCAGACGTTTCCCCTTTATGCCATAACATATCGCGCGAACGGCTATAAAACCATGTTTCCTTCGTTTCTAACGTTTTTTGCAGCGATTGTTCGTTCATATACGCTAACGTTAATACTTCTTTACTATGTGCATCTTGTACGATCGCCGGTACAAGCCCTTGCTCATTAAAACGAATGTGTTCGATGTTCATCGCACATTTACCCCCTGTTCACGTACGTACTGTTTTACTTGTTGAACGGACGTTTCTTGATAATGAAAAATCGAAGCTGCTAATGCGGCGTCCGCTTTGGCGAGTTGAAACACATCGACAAAATGTTGGGCGCATCCTGCTCCTCCAGATGCAATGACAGGAACCGATACCGCCTCGCTTACTCGTTTAGTAAGCTCTAGGTCAAATCCGTCTTTCCCCCCATCGCGATCCATACTTGTCAACAAAATTTCTCCCGCGCCGTGCCTCACAACTTCTTTCGCCCATGAAACAACTTCCCACTCTGTTGGACGCCGTCCACCATGCGTATACACACGCCAAGACCGAAGCTCCGGGTCGTATTTAGCATCGATTGCCACAACGATACATTGCGTGCCAAAAAATTGTGCCCCTTCGTTAATAAGGTTTGGGCGGAGGACTGCAGATGTATTAATCGATACTTTGTCTGCTCCCGAGCGTAAAATCGCTTTCATATCCTCCACCGTTTGAATACCGCCTCCTACTGTAAAAGGGATGGCAAGTTGTGCCGCCACACGTTTGACGACATCGACCATCGTTTTTCGTCCTTCATGCGAGGCGGAAATGTCTAAAAATACAAGCTCGTCCGCTCCTTGTTCATCGTATGCGCGCGCAAGCTCTACCGGATCACCTGCATCGCGCAATGAAACAAATTGCACCCCTTTAACTACACGGCCGTCTTTTACATCTAAACAAGGAATAATGCGCTTCGTAATCATTCCTCCACCGCCTTTAACGCCCCAGCAACTGTAAACTGCTCTGTATATAGCGCCTTGCCAACAATTGCACCCGCGACCCCTTCTCGTTCCCATCGTTTTAAAGCGCGTAAATCATCGAGCGACCGTATCCCGCCAGAAGCGATGACACGCTTGTTCGTTGCTTGAGCGAGCCGAACGACCGCCTCAACATTCGGCCCCGACAACATTCCGTCCGTAGCAATATCAGTAAAAATAAACGTCTCTGCCCCTGCTTCTGCAAGTTGTTTTCCGAGTTCAACAGCTTCGATTGTTGACGTATGCGTCCATCCTTCCGTTGCCACAAATCCGTTTTTCGCATCAATCCCGATGACAATTTGTTCACCGTACGTACGAAGCATCGCTTTCACAAACGAAGGATTCGAGATGGCGGCACTCCCTAAAATGACGCGCGCCACTCCATTTTCTAAGTAGTACGCCACATCTTCTTCTGTGCGAATTCCTCCACCAACTTGAACGCTCACCCCAAGCGTCTTTGCTACTTCAACGACGAATGTATCATTCACTCGTCTACCTTCCTTCGCCCCATCTAAATCGACCATATGAATCCATGTCGCACCTTGTGAAACGAACGAACGAGCCATTTCAACTGGGGAATGACCGTATACCGTTTCTCGATTGTAATCTCCTTGTATAAGGCGAACGCACTTCCCACCGCGCATATCGATAGCCGGATAAATAGTAAACATTAGCTTTTCTTCCTTTCTACGATTCTCGCATAGTTTTGCAATAGACGCATGCCGAGTTCGCCGCTTTTTTCCGGATGAAATTGCATGCCGAATATGTTGCCCCGTCCAACAATCGCAGGAACAGTTACATCATATTGTGCGCTAGCTAGTACAACTGTTGGATCGCTCGTTTGCACGTAATAGGAATGGACAAAATATACGTGCCCTCGCTCAACATCATCAAAAAGCGGAGATGGTTGATGAAAAACGAGCTCATTCCATCCCATATGTGGTACTTTATATCGTTCTCCCTCTTTCGTCACACCGCTAAAACGAACGACACGACCGGGAAGCAATTGTAAACCAGACGTCAAACCGTTTTCTTCGCTTTCTTCAAACAATAGTTGCATCCCTAGGCAAATGCCGAGAAGCGGTTTTCCTTCTGCCACTTGTTCACGAATAAATAAGTCAAGCCCCGTTTCTGTTAAAATGTGCATCGCATCTTTAAACGAACCGACCCCCGGCAAAATGAAACCATCAGCTTGACGCAACGCTTGTTGCTCATGTTCAACAATATATGGTACATTGAGCCGCTCTAACGCTTTACTGACGCTATACAAATTTCCCATGCCGTAATCAATGATGCCGATCATTTATAACATTCCTTTCGTTGACGGTACAGATTTCACGCGTGGATCGATCATCGTTGCCTCATCGAGCGCGCGACCGAGCGCTTTAAACACCGCTTCAATCATATGATGCGTATTACGCCCGTAATGAACGATAACATGCACATTCATTCGCGCTTCTAATGCAAGCTTCCATAAAAATTCGTGCACTAACTCTACATCAAACGTCCCGACTTTTTGACTTGGAAATTCACCATGAAACTCCAGATGAGGGCGATTGCTCACATCAATGACGACTTGCGCTAACGCATCATCCATCGGGACAAAGGCGTTTCCATATCGTTTGATCCCTTTTTTATCACCGAGCGCTTCACGAATCGCTTGTCCTAAACAAATGCCGATGTCTTCTGTCGTATGATGATCGTCAATGTGGGTATCTCCTTTCGCACGAACAGACAAATTAAAATGTCCATGCTTTGTAAATAAGTCAAGCATATGCGTTAAAAACGGAACACCTGTTTCTAGCTCTGCTTTTCCTTCCCCATCAACCGCAAACGTAAGCTCAATTTGCGTTTCGTTTGTCACTCGTTTCACTGTCGCTGTCCGCATCATTTTTCACCCCTTTTTAACCGTTCCTCTACTGCTCTTGCATGTGCCTCTAGCCCTTCCAGTCGCGCAAATGCAGCGATTTTTTCAGCATGTTGCCGCCATGCCTGTTCGCTATAAAAGACAATGCTTGATTTTTTCATAAACGCCTCAACCGTTAATCCTGATGAAAAACGGGCAGTTCCATTTGTCGGCAACACGTGATTTGTGCCTGCAAAATAATCTCCAACCGGTTCGGAACTGTACGGTCCTAGAAAAATCGCACCGGCATGTCGGATGGCGCTTAACATTTCAAACGGTTCCGCCGTCATAATTTCTAAATGTTCTGGCGCTAATTCGTTCACGACATCAATGGCTTGTTTCATCGTATCCGTTACATAAATGACGCCATATTCATCAATCGCTTTTTGTGCGATCGTTTTTCTAGGAAGAGTAGCAAGTTGTTTGTCGACTTCTTCCTCTACTTTTAAAGCAAGCGATAAAGACGGTGTCACAAATATGCTGACCGCTCGCTCATCATGTTCTGCCTGCGATAACAAATCAGCGGCAATTTCGTTTGGCTTCGCTGTTTCATCGGCGAGCACAACAATTTCGCTTGGACCTGCGATCATATCAATGTCGACTTGACCGAACACTTCCCTTTTGGCAAGCGCAACGTAAATGTTGCCGGGACCAAATATTTTATCGACTGGCTCAATCGTTTCTGTACCGTATGCTAAAGCAGCGATCGCTTGCGCTCCACCGACTTTATATATTTCTTGCACACCGAGTTCACATGCTGCTACGAGCACGGCAGCTGGCAACGTTCCGCGCTCGTTCGGCGGAGAAACGATGACAATACGTTTCACTCCAGCTACTTGTGCCGGGATGACATTCATCAACACCGATGACGGATAAGCGGCTGTGCCGCCGGGAACATATAAACCGACCGCATCAAGCGGTGTCACTTTTTGTCCGAGAATCGTTCCGTCTTCACGTGTCATAAACCATGATGTCCCCCGTTGGCGCTCATGATATTCCCGGATATTTCCCGCCGCTTCGCGAATAATATGCACGATGTGTTCGTCGACTAGCCAATATGCTTCTTCAATTTCTTCTTGCGTAACAGCAAGC